>DASTEA010000166.1:0-3955 GCA_035710075.1 Thiobacillus sp. | reverse complement strand
GTCGCAGCCGCTCGACGACTACCGCGCGCAGAAGCGCGGCGGGCGCGGCAAGCAGGCGGCAGGCACCAAGGACGAGGACTTCATCGAGAAGATGTTCGTCGCCAATACCCACGACTACATCCTCTGTTTCTCCAGCCGCGGACGCATGTACTGGCTCAAGGTCTACAACGTGCCACAGGGCGGGCGCGGCGCGCGCGGCAAGCCCATCGTCAACCTGCTGCCGCTGGAGGAGGGCGAGAAGATCAGCGCACTGCTGCCGGTCAAGACCTTCGACGACGATCACTATGTGTTCATGGCGACCAGCAACGGCATCGTCAAGAAAACGCCCCTGAGCGACTTCTCGCGTCCGCGCACGGCCGGCATCATCGCGGTGGGTCTGGATGACAAGGATTTCCTCATCGGCGCGTCGATCACCGACGGCCGCCACGACGTGATGCTGTTCTCCGACGGCGGCAAGGCGGTGCGTTTCGACGAGAACGACGTGCGCCCGATGGGCCGCACCGCACGCGGCGTCATCGGCATGAAGCTCGCCCAGGGCAAGAAGCTGATTTCGCTGCTGGTGGCCGAAGACGAGAACGATTTCGTGCTGACCGCGACCGAAAACGGCTACGGCAAGCGCACGCCGATCACCGAATACACCCGCCATGCCCGCGCGACACAGGGCATGATCGCGATCCAGACCAGCGAGCGCAACGGCAAAGTGGTCGCCGCCACGCTGGTGAAGCCGGACGACGAAATCATGCTGATCACCACCGGCGGTGTGCTGATCCGCACCCGGGTCAATGAAATCCGCGCCATGAGCCGTGCGACGCAAGGCGTGACGCTGATCAACCTGGACAAGGGCGAAACGCTGATCAGCCTGCAAAAAGTGGCCGAAACCGATAGTGAAGAGGAATTGGGAGACTAAATGATGACGATCTACAACTTCAGCGCCGGCCCTGCCGTGCTGCCCAAGGACGTGTTGCTGCAGGTGCAGGCCGAGATGGTCGACTGGCACGGTTCCGGCATGTCGGTGATGGAAATGAGCCACCGCGGCAAGGAGTTCATGGGCATCGCCGCCGAGGCGGAGGCCGACCTGCGCGAGGTGATGGGCATCCCGGCCAACTACAAGGTGCTGTTCCTGCAGGGCGGCGCATCCAGCCAGTTCGCCATGGTGCCGATGAACCTGCTGCGCGGCAAAACCGGCGCCGACTACCTGAACACCGGCGAGTGGTCGAAGAAGGCGATCAAGGAGGCGAAACGCTACGGCGCGGTGAACGTGGTGGCGACCAGCGAGGACAAGAACTTCAGCTACGCGCCGACGCAGGATCAGTGGAAACTCGATCCCGACGCCGCCTATGTTCACTACACGCCGAACGAAACCATCGGCGGCGTTGAAATCTTCTGGACCCCGCAGACCGGCAGCGTGCCGCTGGTGGCCGACATGTCGTCGACCATCCTGTCGCGCCCGATCGACGTGTCGAAATTCGGCGTGATCTATGCCGGCGCGCAGAAGAACATCGGCCCGGCCGGCCTCACCATCGTCATCGTGCGCGACGACCTGATCGGGGAGACGCTGAAAGGCACGCCGACCATGTTCGACTACAAGATCCACGCCGACAACGATTCGATGTACAACACGCCGGCGACCTTTTCCATGTACACCGCGGGGCTGGTGTTCAAGTGGCTTAAAGCGCGCGGCGGCCTCGTCGCGATGGAAAAGACCAACCGCGAAAAGGCGAACCTGCTGTACGACGCGCTCGATGCGACCGACTTCTATGGTTCGCCGGTGGCGAAAGACAACCGCTCGCTGATGAATATCCCTTTCACGCTGAAGGACGCCGCGCTCGACGAGGCCTTCCTCAAGGGCGCCAAGGAACGCGGCCTGATCCAGCTGAAGGGCCACCGTTCGGTCGGCGGCATGCGCGCGTCGATCTACAACGCCATGCCGATCGAGGGCGTGCGCGCGCTGGTCGATTTCATGCGCGAATTCGAGAAGAACCATGGCTGAGGCGCGCAAGATCCTCACCCTCAACGCGATTTCAGCGCGCGGGCTGGCGCGGCTGCCTGAGCATTACATCGTCGGCGGCGACATCGCCGATCCGGACGGCATTCTGGTGCGTTCGGCCAACATGCACGACATGGATATCCCTGCGACGGTTCGGGCGATCGCCCGCGCCGGTGCGGGAACCAACAACATTCCGGTGAAGAAGCTGTCGGAGCGCGGGGTGCCGGTGTTCAATGCGCCGGGTGCCAATGCCAATGCGGTGAAGGAACTGGTGATCGCCGGCATGCTGATCGGCGCGCGCAACCTGGTGCCTGCGCTGAAGTTCGTCGAGGGCCTGTCCGGCACCGACGAGGAAATGCACCGCGCGACCGAAGCCGGCAAGAAGCAGTTCGCCGGCATGGAACTGCCGGGCCGAACGCTCGGCGTGATCGGCCTCGGCGCGATCGGCTCCACCATCGCCGAAGCCGCGATCAAGCTCGGCATGAACGTGGTCGGCTTCGATCCTGCGATCACGGTGGATGCCGCGTGGCGGCTGCCGTCCCAGGTGAAGCGCGCCGAGAGTGTTGAGGACGTGCTGCGCATGGCCGACTTCGTCACCCTGCATGTGCCGCTCCTTGACGCCACCCGCAACCTCATCAACGCCCAGCGCATCGGCGTGATGCGTCCCGATGCGGTGCTGCTGAATTTCGCGCGCGAAGGCGTGGTCGATAACGCCGCCGTGATCGAGGCGCTCGACGCCAACAAGCTGCAGGCCTACATCTGTGACTTCCCGGCGAATGCGCTGAAAGGTCACGCCAAAGTGGTGGCGTTACCGCACCTGGGCGCCTCCACCGAGGAGGCCGAGGAGAACTGCGCGGTGATGGTGGCCGAGCAGCTTGCCGATTACCTGGAAAACGGCAACATCCTCAATGCGGTCAACTTCCCCAACGTCAGCATGGCGCGCGAATCGAATTTTCGCATCGCGATCGCCAATGCCAACGTGCCCAACATGGTGGGGCAGATTTCGTCGGTGCTGGCTGCCGCCGGGCTCAACATCCACAACATGGTCAACAAGTCCAAGGGCGACATGGCGTACACGCTGGTCGACGTCGACAGCGCCGCGACCCATGCCGTGATGCAGCAGCTCGCCGCCATCGCCGGCGTGCTCGCGGTGCGCTATCTGCCTGTCGCCTGATGCAAATGGATGAGGAATTGAAGGCGCTGCGTGCGCGCATCGACGGCATCGACGACGCCCTCCTGCAACTGGTGTCGGAGCGGGCGGGTATCGCCCAGCAGGTCGGGCGCGCCAAGAATGGTGAAAAAATCTACCGTCCCGAGCGCGAGGCGATGATTGTGCGGCGCCTGCGTGAAGCCAACCCCGGGCCCCTGTCGGGCGACACCATCGAGCGGCTGATTCGCGAAATCATGTCGGCGTGTCGCGCGGTGGAAGAAACCACCCGCGTGACCTACCTGGGGCCGGTCGGCACCTTCAGCCAGCAGGCCGTCCACAAGCATTTCGGCCATGAGGTCGAGGCACTGGCCGAGGCCGACATCGATGCGTGCTTTCAGGCGGTGGAAACCGGTCGCGCCGACTTTGCCCTGGTGCCGGTGGAAAACTCGACCGAGGGCGCGATTGGCCGCACGCTCGACCTCATCGTCGAAAGCCCGTTGAAAATCTGCGGCGAGGTGATGCTGCCGATTCACCAGACCCTGATGCGCAAACAGGGCGGCCTTGGCGGTATTCAGCGGGTGTACGGCCATGCGCAATCGCTCGCCCAGTGCCAGCAGTGGCTCAGCCGTCATCTTGCCAACGTCGAGCGCATCAGCGTGGTCAGCAACAGTGAAGGGGCGCGCCGCGCCGCGGCCGAGCCCGATGCCGCCACGCTGGGCTCGGAAACGGCAGCCGAACTGTATGGCCTGACGGTGGTGGAAGCGCACGTCGAGGACGAAGCCAGCAACACCACGCGTTTTCTGGTGCTGGGGCAAACC
>DASTEA010000165.1:0-9154 GCA_035710075.1 Thiobacillus sp. | reverse complement strand
GTGGCTTCCGACAGCGCCAGGCAGTTGGCGTCGTTGGCGAGCCGGATGTTTCGATTGAGCGCCCGTTCGAGGTCGTTCTGCAGCGGCCGCTTGTTGAGGCAGGTCGAATTGCAGTTCTTCATCAGGCCGGACGCAGGCGAGACGGCGCCGGGGGTGCCGATGCCGATGCTGCCGCTTTGCCCCAGTTCGAATTCGGCCTGGTGCACCAGCGCGGCGACCGCAGCGACGGTGGCGAGGTAATCGTCTTGCGGGGTCGGCACGCGGCGGCGCAGGATTTCGCGGCCGCCGGCGTCGAGCGCAATCAGTTCGATTTTGCTGCCGCCGAGGTCGACGCCGAAACGTAGAGGGGAAGCCACGGTGTAAAATCTCCGGCTATTTAATTTGCGTTGGAATCAACATGGCAGGACATTCGAAGTGGGCCAATATCCAGCACCGCAAGGGGCGCCAGGATGCCAAGCGCGGTAAGGTCTTCACCAAGCTTATCAAGGAAATCACCGTGGCTGCCAAAATGGGTGGCGGCGACACGGGCATGAATCCGCGCCTGCGTCTGGCGATTGAAAAGGCCAAGGCCGAGTCGATGCCGAAGGACAACATCGAAAATGCGGTCAAGCGCGGCACCGGCCTGCTCGAAGGCGTCAACTACGAGGAAGTGCGTTACGAGGGCTACGGCATCGGCGGCGTCGCGGTGATGGTCGACTGCCTCACCGACAACAAGGTGCGCACCGTCGCGGACGTCCGTCACGCCTTCGTCAAGCACGGCGGCAACATGGGCACCGACGGCTGCGTGGCGTTCCAGTTCAAGCACTGCGGCCAGATCATCCTGGAGCCGGGCGCCAGCGAGGACGCGGTGATGGAAGCCGCGCTCGACGCCGGCGCCGAAGACATCATCCCCAACGAGGACGGTTCGATCGAAGTGCTGACCTCGCCCGATCCCAAGGCCTTCGAAGCGGTGAAGGAAGCGCTGGAAAAGGCCGGGTTCAAGCCGGCGGCCGCCGAGATCACCATGCGCCCCGAAGCGGAAACCGAACTGACCGGCGACGATGCGGTGAAGATGCAGAAGATCCTCGACGCGCTCGATTCGCTCGACGACGTGCAGGATGTCTACACCAACGCCGTGTTGCCTGAGTAAGCCTTCCTTTGCGCATCCTCGGCATTGACCCCGGCCTGCGGCTGACCGGCTTCGGCGTGATCGAGCAGACCGGCCAGAAGCTGGCCTACGTCGCCAGCGGCGTCGTCAAGAGCGGCGAGGGCAGCTTGCCGCAGCGGCTGGGGGTGCTGTTCGCCGGGCTGAACGAGGTGATCGCCACCTATCAGCCCGATACCTGCGCGGTGGAAATCGTTTTCGTCAACGTCAACCCGCAGTCGACGCTGCTGCTCGGCCAGGCGCGCGGCGCGGTGATCTGTGCGGCGGTGTCGAATCAACTGCTGGTGGCGGAATACACCGCGCTGCAAATCAAGCAGGCGGTGGTCGGCCACGGCAAGGCCGCCAAGGAGCAGGTGCAGGAAATGGTCAAGCGCCTGCTGGCCCTGCCCGCCGCGCCCAAGGCGGATGCCGCCGACGCGCTCGCCTGCGCCATCGCCCACGCCCACGGCAGCCATTTCGGCGGCCAGTCCACCGCGGGCTATCGCGTCAAGGGCGGGCGCCTGGTATGAAAACCGCGCTGGCACCACGTGAACCCGCCCTCGAGCAGTTGGCCAATCCGTTTGCCCGCTACCTGCTTGCCGCGCATGCGCTGCCCCTGCTGCTGGCGGCGACCCTGCTGTTATCTGGAGATATTTTATGATCGGCCGCATCACCGGAATTCTGACCGCCAAGCAGCCGCCCCAGGTCCTGGTCGACTGCAACGGCGTCGGCTACGAAATCGACGTGCCGATGAGCACCTTCTATACCCTGCCCGCACTCGGCGAAAAAATAAGCCTGCTGACCCATCTGGCGATCCGCGAGGATGCGCACCTGCTGTACGGCTTCGGCAGCGAGGTCGAGCGCGCGGCATTTCGCGAGCTGCTGAAAGTCTCCGGAATCGGCGCCAAGACCGCCCTGTCGGTGCTGTCCGGCCTGTCGGTCAACGACCTGTCGGCGGCGATTGCCGCGCAGGAAATCGGCCGCATCGTCAAGGTGCCCGGAATCGGCAAGAAGACCGCCGAGCGCCTGCTGCTCGAACTCAAGGGCAAGCCGGTGTTCGCCGGTGCGATTGCCAGCACGGAAGCGGGCGGCGTGTCGGACGACGTGCGCCAGGCGCTGCTGGCGCTGGGTTACAACGAACGCGAGACGATCGAGGTCCTGCGCAAGTTGCCGCCCGATCTGGCGGTGGGCGAGGCGATCCGGCAGGCGCTGCGGACCCTGTCGCGCGCTTGAAAGATGGCCAACCCTAACGAATCCGCTCCGCCGCTGGCGTCGCTGCGCCGCCATTTTCTGTGGCTGCTGATCGGCGTGGCGGGCCTGTTTGCGGCGGGCATGACGCTGAGCCTGGTGTTCAGCCTGCGCACGAATCAAGCCGCCGAGGCGCGCCTGCTACAAGTCGAAGCGGCGCAGTCACAGGCCGGCGTGATGCGGATCTGGGAGTACCACCGGCAACTGGTCGACAACCTGGCGCGCGATCCGCAATTGATCGACCTGATGCTGGTCGGCTCGACCGCGGAGAAGCAGCAGTGGGCGGTGTCGCGGCAGCGACTGCTGCCGAACATCCTGGGGCTGGCGCTGCTCAGTCCGCAGGGCGAAGTCTTTGGCGATGCCGGCTTGCTGCGGGTGGGGCCGAGCTGCCAGCGCGAACTGCGCCGGGATGGCACGGAAACCCTGAATCAGGTGCTGATCCATCGCGACGTGCCGGGGCTGGAGCATATCGACCTGGTCGCCGCGGTGCGCGGGCCGGGTGACGACATGCTGGGCAAGGTGTTTGTGAGCGTGCGGCTGGAACAGCTGAAACGCGTCATCGACGATTCCACCCAGCCCGGCCACGCCATCACCCTTTTCGATGCGGATGGCATCCCGGTGGTCAGCAGCGGCAGCCTGCAGAATGCGGTGCGCGAGGTCAATGTGCCGTTGCCGGCCATGGGATGGCGGCTGGTGGTGCAGTCGCCCATCAACCACCTCGGTTTCAACGGCGAGCTGCAGATCGTGGCCGGGATGCTCACCCTGGCAGGCGTGCTGGCCCTCTTGGTGGCGGCGGTGTTGCGGCTGCGCCGCCCGGTGCTGCAGGATATCGATGCGGCACGGGATTCGCTCGCATGCCTGACCCGGGGTGAGTCCGCGCCGCCCATCGTGACGCATTATGTCGAGTTCGCGCCTGCGGCCGCGGACATCAACCGCATCGCCCAGCAGTTGCACGACCAGCGCGAGCAGTTGGCCACGCTCAGCCTGACCGACCCGCTCACCGGCCTGCCCAACCGGCGCGCCTTCGTGACCCGCTTTCCGCAAATGCTCGGGCTGGCGGAACGCGGCCACGCCATCGCGCTGGTTGTGCTGGACATCGACCATTTCAAGCCCATCAACGACCGCTACGGCCATGGGGTGGGCGATCAGGTCTTGCTGGCGCTGGCACAGTCGTTGAAGGAACTGACCCGGCGCGCCGATCTGGCGGCACGCCTGGGGGGGGACGAATTTGCCGTGCTGCTGTCGGAGCTCGACGCCGCCGGGGTGGAGGCCTGGTACCAGCGCCTGAGCGACCATTTCATAAACGGGCTGAGTGCATTCGGTCTGGACCTGCAGACCGGGCTCAGCGCGGGGCAGACCTGGCTGGGCAGCGTGCCCGGCGATACGCTCGACGACGCGCTGGCGCGTGCCGACCGCGCGCTCTATCAGGCCAAGGCGCGCGGGCGCGGCCAACTGGCGTTGGCCGCCGCGGCGGGCGCCGGGGACGCAGGGTAGAATCGGCGCATGTTTGCAGTCACCTGTCCGGCCCCATGATCGAAACCGACCGTCTCATTGCCCCCGCCGCCGTCAGCCCGCAGGAAGAACTGGTCGAGCGTGCGCTGCGGCCGCGCACGCTGGCGGAATACGTCGGCCAGGCGAAGACGCGCGAGCAGCTCGAAATCTTCATCAGCGCCGCCAGGAACCGCAGCGAAGCGCTCGACCATGTGCTGCTGTTCGGCCCGCCGGGGCTGGGCAAGACCACGCTGGCGCACATCATCGCGCGCGAGATGGGCGTCAACCTGCGCCAGACTTCCGGCCCGGTGCTCGAACGCGCGGGCGACCTGGCGGCGCTGCTGACCAATCTGGAACCGAACGACGTGCTGTTCATCGACGAAATTCACCGTCTGAGCCCGGTGGTCGAGGAGGTGCTGTATCCCGCGCTGGAAGATTTCCAGATCGACATCATGATCGGCGAAGGGCCGTCGGCGCGCTCGGTCAAGCTCGACCTGCCGCCGTTCACCCTGGTCGGCGCCACCACCCGCGCCGGCATGCTCACCAACCCGCTGCGCGACCGTTTCGGCATCGTCGCAAGGCTGGAGTTCTACTCGGCGGAAGAACTGGGCTTCATCGTGCATCGCTCGGCGGGCCTGTTGCAGATGGACCTGGAAGAAGCCGGCGCGCTCGAAATTGCGCGCCGTTCGCGCGGCACCCCGCGCATCGCCAATCGCCTGCTGCGGCGGGTGCGCGACTATGCCGAAGTGAAGGCGGGCGGGCAGGCCACCTGCGCGGTGGCGGATGCGGCGCTGGTGATGCTCGACGTCGACCGCGCCGGCCTCGACGTGATGGACAGAAAGCTGCTGTCGGCGGTGGTCGAGAAATTCATGGGCGGCCCGGTCGGGCTGGACAACCTCGCCGCCGCCATCGGCGAGGAGCGCGACACCATCGAGGACGTGCTCGAGCCCTATCTCATCCAGCAGGGCTACCTGCAGCGCACGCCGCGCGGCCGCATCGCCACGCCGCTGGCGTATCACCATCTCGGCCTCGCCGCGCCGTCCGGTGCACCCGGCGAGGACCTGTTTTGAGGCGGACGTTTCACTGGCCGGTCCGCGTGTACTGGGAAGACACCGATGCGGGCGGCGTGGTGTATTACGCGAACTACCTCAAGTTCATGGAGCGCGCGCGTTCGGACTGGCTGCGCGCGCGCGGGTTCGAGCAGGATGTCCTGCGCGACGAGGCGGGGGTGGTGTTCGTGGTGCGGCGGGTGGAAATCGATTACCTGTCGCCGGCGCGCTTCAACGATCAGCTCGACGTGTCGGTCGGGCTGCAGGAAGTCGGGCGTGCCAGCCTCGGCGTGCGGCAGGAACTCATGCGGGGTTCCACCCGTCTGGCGAAGGCCGAAGTCACGCTGGCCTGCGTTGACGCAGTGCGCTTCAAACCCGTTAAAATGCCCGCAACAATTCTTCAAGCCCTGACCCCCACGACGTGAACCCCGAACTCAGCCAGGATCTATCGCTCCTCCACCTTGTCCTCAACGCCTCGTTGCCGGTGCAGCTCGTCATGGCACTGTTGCTGGGCGCGTCGCTGATGTCGTGGTGGTTCATTTTCATCAAGATGTTCGCCCTCAAGCGTGCCTTGCGCGTCACCGATCGCTTCGAACGCGAGTTCTGGGGCGGCGGCGACATCAATGCCATGTACAAGGAGGTGGGGGCCGAACGCGGGGAGGCGGGCGAAATGGCGCGCATCTTCGAAGCGGGGTTCCGCGAATTCATCAAGCTGCGGCAACAGACGGGACTCTCGCTCAACGTCATCATCGACGGCACCCGCCGCGCCATGCGCGCCACCTACCAGCGCGAACTCGACAGCCTCGAGTCGCACCTGTCGTTCCTCGCCACCGTTGGATCGGTGTCGCCCTACGTCGGCCTGTTCGGCACCGTGTGGGGCATCATGATCGCCTTCATCGGACTGTCGAGCGTTGCCCAGGCCACGCTGGCCCAGGTCGCGCCCGGCATCGCCGAGGCCCTGATCGCCACCGCCATGGGCCTGTTCGCCGCCATTCCCGCCGTGGTTGGCTACAACCGCTACACCCACGACATCGACCGTCTGGCCAACCGCATGGAAAGCTTCATGGAGGAGTTTTCCAACATCCTGCAGCGGCAGACAATCAAGGCCGTTTGATTCATGGCGCGCGTCCGCAAGCAAATGGCCCAAATCAACGTCGTGCCGATGATCGACGTGATGCTGGTGCTGCTCGTCATTTTCATGGTCACCGCGCCCTTCATCAACCCCGCTCAGGTCGAACTGCCGAGCGTCGGCAAGACTTCGCAGACGCCGGCGCAGCCGCTCGAAGTCATCATCAAGGAATCGGGCGAATATTTGCTGAAAAACCGGGCGGTTGCCGGCGACGAGCGGATGGTGGCCAAGTCGTCGCTGGCGGCCGAAATCGCTGCGCTGCAGCGCGCCTTGCCGGATCAGCCGGTGGTCATCGCGGCAGACAAGAATGTGCGCTACGAGGAGGTGATGGACACCATGACGGTGTTGCAGAACGCGCAAATCACCCGCATCGGCCTGCTCGCCCGCCCGGCGCCTTGATCCCGGCATGAACCGTTCGGCAGACGCGCCCTTTATCTCGCGCCCCGGCTCCAATGTGATTGCCGGAGCGCTGGCGCTGGGGGTGCATGCCGCCTTCGTGCTGCTGCTGGTGTTTGGCGTGTCATGGCAGACCCAGCATCCCGAACCGGTCATGGTCGACCTGTGGGAGACCTTGCCGGTGGCGCCGCCCGTTGCCGCCAAGCCCCCGCCGCCGCCAGAACCGGAACCGGAACCGGTGAAAGTGCCCGAGCCGGTCAAGGCCGAGCCTGCCCCCCAGCCGGTGGTGGACGAGCCGCCGCCGCCCAAGGCCCCCGACATTGCGCTGGAAAAGAAGAAGGCCGAGGCCGAGCGCCAGCAAAAACTCAAAGCCTTGCAGATGGCCGAAGAGAAAGCCCGGGCCGACGCCGCGCGCGCGCAGGCCGAGGCCGCCCGCAAGGCGCATGACAAGCAGCTGGCCGAACAGAAAAAACGCGAGCTGCAGCGTCAGGCGGAAGAAGAGGATCTGGTGCGGCGCATGATGGACGAGGAGGCGGCCAACGCGGCGCGCCAGGCCCAGGTGGCCGTGGCGCGGGCGACTGCCGGCAAGCGCCAGGCCGCGGTGTCCAGCATCGTGGGGCGCTACCAGGGGCTGATCAGCGCCAAGGTTCGCGGCAATACCCGTCTGCCCGACAATCTGGTCGGCAACCCCGAGGTGCGCTGTCTGGTGAGGCTGCTGCCCACCGGCGAAGTCCAGAGCGTGCGGGTGACGCAGTCCAGCGGCAATGCGGCGTTCGACGATGCGGTGGTGCGTGCGATCGAAAAATCGTCGCCGCTGCCGTTGCCGGACGATCGCGACGCCCGCGCCGAATTCGTCCCGGAACTATTGTTCATCCATAGCCCCAAATAGTGAGCTAGCCCGTCGTGGGCTGAGTCCGGCACGCGCGATCCGCACGCGACGTGCTTGCAGCCGGCTTGTTTGGCGGAATGCTCATCACCGTGTCGCCGTTTTTTTGTTGCGCTGAAGTGCCTTGCCGGGCAGTGTTGTTATTTCGCGCCCCCGGTGTCGGGAAATCGACCACTTGTCCTTAACATCGACAGGGCGGAAGTTTGGCTGTGCTAGACTCGTCCCCCAATCAGGCGACATTTGACCGAGATTTCCGAACCCATGCTGCGTGCCGTTAAGTTGTTCCATCTGTTCTGCCTTGCCTTGTTGAGCACCTCGTTTGCCGCGCATGCCGCGATGGAAATCCAGGTGGTCGGCGGGTCGGCCAACAAGATTTCCGTCGCGATGCTGCCGTTTCAGGCTGCGCCCGGCCAGCCGCAACCGGCGCTGACTCAGATCGTGGGCGACGACCTCGCCCGCACCGGTCAATTCAGCCTGGTCGACGTCGGCGCGGCGCCGCAGGGCGGCTACGCGGGGGTCGACTATGCGATCTGGCGCAGCAAGGGCGCGGACGCCGTGGTGGTTGGCCAGGTGACCGCGCTGCCCGGCGGGCGCCTCGAAGTGCGCTTTCGTCTGCTCGACGCGGTCAAGCAGACCCAGCTCGCAGGCTACAGCTACACCATTGCGGCGACCCAGTGGCGCGCCACTGCGCATCAGATCGCCGACGTCATTTACGAAAAGCTGACCGGCATCCGCGGGGCGTTCGGCAGCCGCATCGCCTATGTGCACAAAAAGGGCCCGCGTTACGAACTGAGGGTGGCCGATGCCGACGGGCAAAACCCACGCACCATCGTGCACTCGGGCGAATCGCTGATATCGCCACGGTTCTCGCCCGACGGCGCGAACCTGGTGTATGTCTCGTTCGAGGACAAGAAGCCGGTGGTCTATACGCAGTCCCTGCGGACGGGTGCGCGCCGCAAGGTCGCGTCATTCAAGGGCTCCAACTCGGCTCCGGCCTGGGCCCCCGACGGCCGGCGGCTGGCGGTGGTGCTGACGCGCGACGCGGCCTCGCAGATCTATCTGCTCAACGTCGACGGCAGCGGCCTTACCCGCCTGACCAAGGGCGGCAACCTCGACACCGAGCCGGTCTTTTCGCCCGATGGCAAAACCATTTATTTCACCTCGGATCGCGGCGGCAGCGCGCAGATTTACCGCGTCGCGACCAGCGGTGGCGAACCCACGCGGGTCAGTTACAGCGGCAGCTACAACGTTTCCCCCGCGATCAGCCCGGATGGCCGCCATCTGACTTACATCAGCCGCGATGAAGGCCGCTACAGGGTGGTGCTGCAGGAACTGGCCTCGGGACAGACGCGCGTGCTGACCGATACCGCGCGCGACGAATCGCCCAGCTTCGCACCCAATGGCCAGGCGGTGTTGTATGCCACCGTGCAGGGCGGACGCGGCGTTCTCGGCACGGTGAGCCTGGATGGCATGACCCGTGCCCGCCTGTCGGAATCGGGCGTGGACGCCCGCGAGCCGGCCTGGGGGCGATGAGACATTGTTGGTGATGTGAGGCATGGAATCGCGCGGCATTAAAGTTTGTTAAACCTGTGCCGCTAATGTGATGTTGCACCCGTTTTTATTTTTTTATATCGTACTCAATTAAGGAGATGTTGGATGAACAAGATTTTATGGCCCGTCATGGTTGCACTGTCCCTGTCTGCATGTGGCACCACGGGCCCGCAGGCGACGGTCGAAGACCGCACCGAGCCCGCCGCAACGACTGAGTCCCAGGTTACGCCTCCGGCGGCTACCGCCGCCGACACCAGCGCGGCAAGCACAGCGGTCCCCGT
>DASTEA010000164.1:0-5364 GCA_035710075.1 Thiobacillus sp. | reverse complement strand
TACGAACTGGACGGCATCGACGTCACCACGCTGTCCGAACCCGAACAGGCCCAGGTGCGGCGCAACAAGGTCGGCTTCGTGTTCCAGGCGTTTCACCTGGTGCCGCGCCTGACCGCGGCGGAGAACATCGAGCTGCCGCTGATCCTGGAAGGCGTCGGTCCGGCCGAACGCAAGGCGCGGGTCGACGCCGCCCTCGACGCCTTCGACCTGCGCGACCGCGCCCGCCATCGTCCGGCCGAACTCTCCGGTGGCCAGCGCCAGCGGGTGGCGATCGCGCGCGCCACCATCCTGCGCCCGACCGCGCTCTTGGCCGACGAGCCGACCGGCAACCTCGACCACCGCATCGGCGCCGAAGTCATGACGCTGCTGGAAAATCTCCACCACGCCGGCACCACGCTCATCGTCGTCACCCATGACCGCGAACTGGGCGCGCGCGCGCATCGCCACATTGCCATGCGCGATGGCGAGATCGTCGCCGACGAAACATGAAGCTGCGCGACACGCTGAGCCTCTCTCTCGCCACGGTGGCGAGCTACCGCACCCGCTCCCTGCTCATTGTGCTGGCGATGGCGCTGGGGGTGGCGGCGGTGGTGGTGCTGACCGCGCTGGGCGACGGCGCGCGGCGCTACGTGGTGGGGCAGTTTTCCTCGCTCGGCACCAATCTGGTCATCGTCCTGCCGGGCCGCGCCGAAACCTCGGGCGGCTTTCCCGGTGCGGCGCTCGGGCAGACGCCACGCGACCTGACCCTGGAGGACGCCCGCTATATCGGCCATCTGCCGCAGGTGCGGCGCTATGCGCCATTGAACGTGGGCGTGGCCGAACTCACCGCCGGCGGGCGGCTGCGCGAGGTGACGGTGCTCGGCAGCACGGCCGAGCTGCTGCCGATCCGCAGCATGAAACTGGCGCAGGGCAGCTTTCTCGCCAGCGGCTCGGAACGCAGCGCACAGATCGTTCTGGGCAGCCAGCTTGCGCGCGAATTCTTTCCCGACGGCAAGGCGATCGGCCAGCGCGTGCGGCTCGGCGACAGCCGCTTTCTGGTGTCGGGCGTGCTGGCCGTCCAGGGCGAGTCGATGGGGTTCAATTCAGACGAGATCGCCATCATCCCGATCGATTACGCCCAGGAACTGTTCAACACCGCCACCCTGTTCCGCATCCTGGTCGAGGCGCGCAGCCGCAACGCCATCGAGCCGGCCAAGGCCGCCATCCGCCACGCCCTGAAACTGCGCCACGACGGCGAGGAGGACGTCACCGTCATCACCCAGGACGCGGTGCTCGCCACCTTCGACCGCATCCTGCGTGCGCTGACCCTGGGGGTGGCGGGCATTGCCGCGATCAGCCTGGCGGTAGCGGGGATTCTGGTGATGAACGTGATGCTGGTGGCGGTGGCCCAGCGCACGTCGGAAATCGGCCTGCTGAAGGCCATCGGCGCACCCGCAGCCGATATCCGCCGCCTGTTCTTCGCCGAGGCGCTGTGGCTGTCGCTGGCAGGCGGCGCCATTGGTTTCGCGCTGGGCCACTTCGGCGCCTGGATGATCCGCCTCGCCTATCCGGTGCTCCCCGCCTGGCCGCCGGCCTGGGCCAGCGTGGCGGGGGTCGCCACCGCGATTGTCACCGGCATCATCGCCAGCCTGCTGCCCGCCGCGCGCGCAGCCAGGCTCGATCCCGTGCTGGCGTTGAGCGGAAAATGAAGCTCGCCGACACCCTGCGCTTCGCGCTGCATGCCCTCACCGCACACCGGCTGCGCACCTTCCTGTCCGCCACCGGCATCGCGGTGGGAATCGCCGCGGTGGTCCTGCTCACCTCGATCGGCGACGGCATCCACCGATTCGTGCTGGCCGAATTCACCCAGTTCGGCACCAACATCATCAACATCAGCCCGGGCAAAGTCAGCACCCACGGCGCCTCGGTGGGCGCCATCGGCAGCGCGCGGCTGCTGACGATCGAAGATGCACTGGCGCTGAAGACCTCGCGCTATGCCCAGTACACCAATGCCGGCGTGATGGGCAACGCGGAAATCCGTGCCCACGGCCGCAGCCGGCGCGTGACGGTGTACGGCCAGGGGCCGGACTTTTCGCGCGCCTTCAGCATGCAGGTGGCGGCCGGCCAGTTCCTGCCCGCCGACGACCCGCGCAATCCGCGCGCCTATGCGGTGCTGGGGTCGAAAGTGCGCAGCGAACTGTTCGGTAGCGCCAACCCGCTGGGCGCCACGCTGCAGGTCGGGACGTCGCGTTTTCGCGTGATCGGCGTCATGGCGCCCAAGGGGCAGGTACTGGGCTTCGATCTCGACGACACCGTGTACATCCCCACCGCGCGCGCGCTGGAAGTGTTCAACCGCGAAGGCGTGATGGAAATCCACATCGCCTACCGGCCCGGTGCGCCGCTGCAGGCGGTGATCGAGGACGCCCGCCGCATTCTGGTGGCACGCCACGGCCGCGAGGATTTCACCCTGACGCCGCAGCAGCAGATGCTCGACACCCTGGGCACCGTGCTGGACGTGCTGACCTTCGCCGTTGCCGCGCTGGGCGGCATTTCGCTTCTGGTCGGTGCAGTGGGCATGGTCACGCTGATGCACATCGCGGTGGCCGAGCGCGTCGCCGAGATCGGCCTGCTCACCGCACTGGGCGCGACGCGCGCGCGCATCCGCACCCTGTTCCTGATGGAATCCACCGTGCTGTCCACCCTGGGCGGCCTCGGCGGCCTCGCCATCGGCGCCGGCATCGCCTGGCTGCTGAAGACCACGGTACGCGGCCTGCCGGTCAATACGCCGTGGGACTACGCCCTCGGCGCACTGCTTGTTTCGGTGCTGATCGGGCTGGCCGCGGGGGTCGTGCCGGCCATGCGCGCCGCGCGACTCAATCCGGTCGATGCGCTGCGCACGGAATAACGCCCGAGACCCGATGTGGTCAGCACGCAACCGAGCGGACGACACGAGGGCGACGCCGCTCCGGATGGGTACGCGCATAAGCGATGCATGGCCTGACGGCTCTGCCGCTGGCCTGACAACTTGGGCCCTTGCCTGCCCGATCGGCCTCATCGGGATTGTCGTTTGTCCTACAAGACATCGCGTGCTACACCTATACAAACGAGTCCCTGCTGCAATTAAATTTGCATCTGAGCCGCCAACACCCACGCTTTATGGAAAATCTGGCATTTTCGGGTCCGTTCGGCGCTCACCAAGCAGGGGAAACAGCGACTTGGTCAAACTTACCGTCAGCAATTTTTGAGGAGAATCCCATGAAAAACGTATCCACTCTTGCAGCGATCCTTGCTTCAGGCCTTGCCCTGCTCGCCACCGGTTGCGACCGCACGCCTGATGAGCCCACCCCAGGCGAGAGAATTGATAATGCCGCCACGGACAGCCGGGACGCGGCCCGTGACATGGGCGACACGGTTGAACGTAAAGCCGATCAGGCAGGCCAGGCCATCGATGACGCCTCGATCACCGCGACGATCAAAGGCAAATATCTGGTTGATGACACCCTCAAAGGCCTGCAGATTGATGTCGATACCGAGCAGGGGGTCGTGAAGCTGACCGGCAAGGTCCAGAGCGACGCGGCAAAGGAACTCGCCACTCAAATTGCCCAGAGCGTCGAGGGTGTGGTGAGTGTGGACAACCAGCTCACGATCCAATAGTCAGTCCGACACGACGCGCCGAGGCCGCTACCGGCCCTGCAACTTGGAGGGCAGGCCTTCTCTCACTGCATGTCCACCCTACGGCGCCGGACTCAACGGTGCTTTCCGAAGCAGGTGTAAGACGATCCAGCCTGCCGCGGGGCATTCCCTATGGTCAGGCCTCATACCCCTCACGGTGCGTCGCATTGATCGTGCGCAGCAGTTCGCGGAACGGAATGTCGCGCTCGTGTTTCTTGAACAGGGGCATGTAGGCCAGGTCCCCGCCCTGCCCCACGCCGCTGTATTTTCCCGACACCATCGATTCGTGCAACTCTCGCAGCATCGAATCGAGCGAGTCAAGATAGGGCGTGTAGGTGGACGCTTCTTCGTCGTCGTGTTCCAGGCAGGCGCGCAGTTCGTCGACCTCGTACACCGCTTCATGCACCAGGTCGATCAGTTCGTTCAGGTCTTTGGCTTTTTTCATGGTCGTTTGCGGTTTGGACAAAACGCAAGGATACCGCCGCTTCGGTGGCTACGCGAGGGCACCAGCCTGTTCGTGCCCCCTCTGGCAAACCGGCCCCGTCGTAAACCATACAAAAAAAACAGGGGCTTGCGCCCCCGTTCATGCGCGCCTGAAGCCGCGCTCAGCGCTTGACCGGCTTGGCGGCGATTTCCTCCAGCCGGCGCGCCTTGATAACCTGGCCATTCAGCCCCGCGTCCTTGGCGCTGCCACCGTAGGCGACGACCATCAACTGGCTGTAATACATCACCGGGATATTGAACTTGGTGCCGTATGTCTTGTTGACGTGGCCCTGATAGATCTCGACGTTGGCCTGACACAGCGGGCACGGCGTCACGATCATTTCGGCACCGTGGTCGTAGGCCGACTCGACGATGTCCTTGATCTGCGCCTGCGCCTTCTCGGGCTCGGAGAATGCCAGCGCGCCGCCGCAACAGGTGACTTTCTGCTCGTATTCGGGGATCGATTCGGCGCCGACCATTTCGACCATTTTGTCGAGATAGACCGGGTTCTCGAACGATTCGCCCGCCACGCCGAACGGGCGGTTGGTCTGGCAGCCGACATAGCCCGCGATTTTGACGCCTTCGAGCGGACGCACGACGTGCTTTGCCATTTCCTCGAAGCCGAGGTCTTCGATCAGCACTTCGACCATGTGACGAATGCCGGGCATTTCGTTGATGGTGAGGCCCGCTTCCTTCAGCGCTTCGCGGGTATCAGCCATCAGGGTATCGGAGTGCGTCAGCCGCTCGCGGGTTTCGCGCGCGCCGAGCCAACAGGCGGCGCAGGTGGCGACGATCTCCTGTCCGGGCAGGTGCTGTTCGGACAGGGCGAAGTTGCGCGCATTCAGCACGTGGCGTGGCAGCTCGCCGGCCTCGGCGTAGCCAATCGAGGCGCCGCAGCAGTTCCAGTCTGGAATCTCGGTCAGCTTGACGTCGAGCGTCTTGCACATCGACTCGACCGAGGTGAGGTAGTTGGAGGCGGAAGCACCCTTCTGCGACGAGCAGCCGGGGTAAAACGCATATTCATGTTTGGCCATTTTTCTCTCCTCAGCCCGCCATCTTGGCGGCCTTGCGTGCGCGCTCAATTTCGTAGGCTTTGCCCAGCATGGCATGGATACCTTTTTGATCCTTGCACTTGTGGCCGCCGAACAGCTCCATCACGTTCAGCCGCTTGGCCTTGATCAGACCCAGAGCAACCGACTGCATCGCCAAGCCGTTCTTGATTCCCTGTAC
>DASTEA010000163.1:0-7435 GCA_035710075.1 Thiobacillus sp. | reverse complement strand
CGGCGATTACCTGAAGGAAGGCCAGGTCGTGAAGGTGATGATTCTGGAAGCCGACGAGAAAGGCCGCCTGCGGTTGTCGATGAAGGCCCTGCTGGAAGCGCCTGCGCCCGCCGCTGCGCCCTCAGCTGCGCCTGCTCCCGTCACTGCCGCCAGCGACGAGGAAGAGGCCAGCTAGGCGGCAACGCCACGCCGGGCAGCGCGGCGTGCTCCACTAAAAAACGCGCCAACCGGCGCGTTTTTTTATTGATCCAGCCGGCCCGACGATCAGATCGCTTCGCCCAGAAACGACTGCCACCAGCGCTTGCGCTGCCCTGTCACCACCCCGCTCATTTCAAGTTCCCGCGGTGGCGTTCGACTCATCACCCAACCCGGCAGCACCGACGATTTCGCCGAACTTGAACCGCACGAACTGCCCAGATGATTGGGGTCGTAGATCTTGATGAAGCTGGGCGCATCGAGGTTGTCGGCGTAAACAATCGCGCAGTAATCCTCGTGATGCTCACGCCGCAGCAGTTCATCCAGTTCGCGCGTGAACTGTTGCACCTTTTCGGCAGACGAAGGTTCTTGCGGCACTTGTTGACCGACCGCATAGAGATACCAGCCCGCCCCGGCGTCCACCTTTTGCCAGAATGTCGTCAACTGATCCCAGCGCATCACGCTGTAAAGCAGTCCTTTGAAATTACGGTCAAATTCGCTGGTATCGGTCATGGCGCTTTGCGAGTGGGCTTGTTTGGCAACCGACGTGCCCATTTATTTGACAACCTGACGTGCCATGCTTATTTGGCGACCTGACGTTCGCGGATTTCCTCGAGCGTCTTGCAGTCGATGCACATCGTTGCCGTCGGGCGCGCCTGCAGGCGGTCGAGACCGATCTCGACGCCGCAGGATTCGCAATAGCCATATTCGCCGCTGTCGATGTTGGCAATGGTTTCGCTGATTTTCTTGATCAGTTTGCGCTCGCGGTCGCGGTTGCGCAGCTCGAGCGCCATGTCCGACTCCTGGCTGGCGCGGTCGTTGGGGTCTGCAAACACCGTCTGCTCGTCCTGCATGGAGTGCAGCGTGCTGTCGATGTCCTGCGACAGCTCGGCTTTCCATGTCTCGAGCATTTTGCGAAAATGCGCGAGCTGCTTCGCATTCATGTATTCCTCGCCTTTTTTCGCCTTGTACGGCTCAAAGCGCATCAAAGTTTCAGCCATCTTGTTCTCTTTGAAAAATAGTATGTTCTTGGGCCGAGCCCAACCCGATTAAATAACAGAATCCTTCTAATGCCGCAACCAAAAACGACACTACACGCCCTGCTCTTCGACGTTGACGGCACCCTTGCCGACACCGAACGCGATGGCCACCGGCCCGCCTTCAACCAGGCCTTTGCCGACGCCGGCCTCGACTGGCACTGGGACGTCGCCCTCTACGGCAAGCTGCTCGCCGTCACCGGCGGCAAAGAGCGAATGAAGCACTATATCGACCACTATCGGCCGGATTATAGGAAGCCGGACAGTTTTGATGAACTGGTGGCCGACCTCCACCGGGCCAAGACCCGCCACTACAGCACACTCGCCGCACGCGGCGGCATCCCGATGCGCCCCGGGGTCAAGCGGTTGCTGAACGAAGCGCGTGCCGCCGGGCTGCGGCTGGCGATTGCCACCACCACCACCCCGGAAAACGTCACCGTGCTGCTGGAACACAGCCTGGGGCCAGGCACCCAGGACTGGTTCGAGGTCATCGCGGCAGGCGACATCGTGCCGGCGAAGAAACCCGCGCCCGACATCTACCACTACGCGCTGGAAAAAATGGGCCTGCAAGCCGCCGAGTGCCTGGCATTCGAGGATTCGGAAAACGGCCTGCGCGCGAGCCTGGGCGCCGGTCTGAAGACACTGGTGACGGTCAACGACTACACGCTGGATCACGACTTCACCGGCGCCGCCGTAGTGCTGTCGGATCTCGGCGACCCTGGTGCACCGAACCAGCAACTCGCCGGCCCCGATCTCGGCCGGCCGTTTGTCGACGTGGCTTACCTGAAAGCGCTGCACCAGCGCTGCTCCTGACCCCTATGGGTTGTGCATCAGCGCGGCCTCGAGCGTATTTTCCAGCAGCGTCGCCACCGTCATCGGCCCCACCCCGCCCGGAACCGGTGTGATCCAGCTGGCGCGCTCCGCAGCAGTGTCGAAATCGACATCGCCGACCAGCTTGCCGTCGGGCAGGCGGTTGATGCCGACGTCGATCACGATCGCGCCTTCTCTCACCCAGTCGCCCGGAATCATGCGCGGCTTGCCCACGCCCACCACCAGGATTTCGGCGGAACGCACGAAGCTTTCCAGGTCGCGCGTGGCGCTGTGGCACACGGTGATGGTGCAGCCGGCCAGCAGCAGTTCCAGGCTCATCGGCCGGCCGACGATGTTGGACGCGCCCACCATTACCGCATTCTTGCCGCGCAACTCCTCGTTGGTCGCGCGCAGCAGCGTCATAATGCCGCGTGGCGTGGACGGCCGCAGCGTCGGCATCTTCACCGCCAGGCGGCCGATGTTGTAGGGGTGGAAGCCGTCGACGTCCTTGTCGGGGCGGATGCGCTCGATCACGGTCTCCGCGTCGATATGCGCGGGCAGTGGCAGCTGCACCAGGATGCCGTCGATGGCAGGGTCGGCATTCAGCGTGTCGATCAGCGCCAGCAACTCGCCCTGCGTGGTGGCGCTGGGCAGATCGTGCGAGACGCTGGTGACGGCGGCGCGTTCGCAGGCGCGCTTCTTGTTGCGCACATACACCGCCGAGGCGGGATCGTCGCCCACCAGGATCACCGCCAGGCCGGGCCGGCGCTTGCCCTGCGCCTCGCGTTCGGCCACCTTGTCGTGGATCACTGCGAGGATGGTGTCGGCCATGGCCTTGCCGTCTAGAATTCGTGCGCTCATCAAGGCAACCCTGAAGCAAAAGGGTGATTCTCCCGGAAACGCCCCATCCGACTCAAGCGAAAATTGACCCGGCCAATTCTGCAATGTATAGTCTCGCTTCTCCGAAATACGGCTGGAATGAACAAATAGGATTTTCGGGGTGTAGCGCAGCCCGGTAGCGCGCCTGCTTTGGGAGCAGGATGTCAGGAGTTCGAATCCCCTCACCCCGACCACCCCCAATTGTCTCAAGTAAGAATAGCGCCCGAGAAGTGTGTGTCTCTGCCCGTAGCTCAACTGGATAGAGCACCAGCCTTCTAAGCTGGGGGTTACAGGTTCGATTCCTGTCGGGCAGACCAAGTTTTTCCGTTGTTGGCATTGCCGACAACATCAATGGTGGACGTAGCTCAGTTGGTAGAGTCCAGGATTGTGATTCCTGTTGTCGTGGGTTCGAGCCCCATCGTCCACCCCACTCATGAGAAGAAAAACAAAGCCCGCGCAAGCGGGCTTTGTTCATTGTGCCCGCGGCTTAAAGCTTGAGCATGCCGACATGCGCAACCGCGCCTGGATCGTCCTTCCAGATCGCCGGATCGGCGTCGACGTAGACCTCGATCAGAATGCCGTCGGGGTCGTGGCAATACAACGCCTGACTGACGCGGTGGTCAGCCTGTCCGGACAGCGCCACGCCGTGCGCCGCGAGGTGATCGCGAAACGCGCGCAATTCGTCCAGCGAGTCGCCGACCTTGAACGCAAGATGATACAGCCCGACCTGATTCTCCATGGGCGGCGCTGCATGCGCGCCGACCTCGAGCAGCGCAAGGTCGTGATGATTGTCGCCGCACGAAAAGAACGCCATCCGGGCGCCGTAGCGCGCCACTTCGGTGAGCCCGAGCACGTCGCGGTAAAACGGTACCGACGCCGCCAAGCTGCGTACCTTTAAAACCGCATGGCCGAGTTTGCGCGCGCGCATGGTGTTCTCCTTCATTCCCGAATCTCGCCGTCGACATACAACCAGCGCCCGTCCACCTGCTCGAAACG
Source organism: Thiobacillus sp. (assembly GCA_035710075.1). Lineage (GTDB taxonomy): Bacteria > Pseudomonadota > Gammaproteobacteria > Burkholderiales > Thiobacillaceae > Thiobacillus. The sequence continues at coordinate 3,518 of DASTEA010000163.1, read as the reverse complement.
GCTGGTTTCGTGCAGCCTGAACGCGCGGCCATTGAGCTTGTAGCGGGCGACGAACTCCACCGTCGCATGGCTCGCGTCAAGCGGCGTGTGCGATTTCACTGCCAGACCCAGCCATTGCGGACGCGGCGTGGCGTCGATCTCGAGCGCAGCGGGACGGGTCGCGGGATGCCAGGTCGCCAACAGATAATCCTCCAACCCCAGCACATAGGCGCTGTAGCGCGAGCGCATCAGGGTCGCGGCATCCGGCGCGGGCGCGCCGGCGTGCAAGCGTCCGCAGCAGGCTTCAAGCACGCACCCCGATCCGCACGGACAGCTCGCCCCGCTCACGGCTCTTTCGCCGGACAATGCAGCTTCGGCCGGATGTGCGGCCACACGGCGTCGAGCATCCGGGGCTGGGCTTTTTCGTTCGGATGGATGCCGTCGGCCTGCATCATGCCGGGCGTGAGCGCCACGCCGCAGACAAAGCACGGCACGCGACCGATCTTCTCCTCGCGCGCCACGTCGACATACAGCTTCGCCACCGCGTCGGCATACGGCTTGCCGTAATTGGGCAGCACCGGCGCATCCAGCAAGATCACCCAGGCGCCCGCCATCTTGGCCTGGCGGATCATCGCGACCAGATTCTCCCTGATCACCGCCGGCGGCGTGCCGCGCAAGGCGTCGTTGCCGCCAAGTGCGATGAGCACGCCTTGCGGTTGCTGTCGATCAAGCGCGGGCTTCAGGCGCTGCAGGCCATTCTGCGTGGTGTCGCCGCTCACGCTGGCGTTGACCACGCGCCACTGCTGATTTTTTTGCAGCGGCGCGGCCTTTTTCAGGCGTGCGTCGAGCAGATCCACCCAGCTTCGTCCCGCCGCCAGGCCGTAGCCGGAACTCAGGCTGTCGCCGACAATCAACACAGTGCACGAGCCGGCCAGCGCCCAGCCCGGCAGCCACACCAGCATCAACAGTGCCCATACGCGATAATTCATCCACTCACCTAATCTGACCCTAACTTAATGACGCCCCCAGACAGCGCCCAGTTCCCTGCTGAATCAAGCAGCGCATTGCAATCGAACGGCGTCGTCATCGCCCATGCCCTGTCGCAGCGCGTGACCACCGCCGACGGCACGCTCGCCATCCTGAGCGAAGTCGAGCTTGCGGTCAAAGCCGGCGAAACGCTCGCCATCACAGGGGCCTCGGGCTCGGGCAAGTCGACGCTGCTGGGCTTGCTGGCGGGACTCGACCAGCCGTCGGCGGGCGAAATCACGCTGCTCGGCCAGCGTCTGGGCGATCTCGACGAGGATGCCCGCGCCCGCCTGCGCGCCGGCCGCATCGGTTTCGTGTTCCAGTCGTTCCAGCTGTTGCCCGCGCTCAGCGCGCTGGAGAACATCCTGCTTCCGCTGGAACTGGCCGGCCGCGCCGACGCACGCGAACGCGCGGCCTACTGGCTCGACCGTGTCGGCCTGGCCACGCGCGCCACACACACGCCGCGCCAGCTGTCCGGCGGCGAACAGCAGCGCGTCGCGCTCGCGCGCGCATTCGCCACTGATCCCGAAATCGTGTTCGCCGACGAACCCACCGGCAACCTCGACGCCGACACCGGTGCGCGCATCATCGAACTCCTGTTCGAGCTCAACGCGTCCGCCCACACCACCTTGATCCTGGTCACCCACGACGAGGCTCTGGCGGCGCGCTGCCAGCGCCGGCTGCATCTGGTTGCCGGCCAGATGCGCGAGGCGGCCAGCGCATGACTTTCCTCCGGCTCGGCCTGTGGCTGCTGCGGCGCGAACGCGCCAGCGGCGAATGGCGGGTACTGCTGCTGGCGCTGATCATCGGCGTCGGCAGCGTGTCCACCACCGGTTTTCTCGGTGACCGCATCAAGCGCGCCATGAGCGAACAGGGCGCCAGCTTTCTCGGCGCCGACCTGATGGTCACCAGCCCGCGACCGATCGAGGACTGGCCTGTCCCCGCCGTTGCAGCCGGCGCGCTCAAGGCCAGCCCGCTTGCAACCAGTCGGGCGCTCGAATTCGCCAGCATGGTCAGCCGTGGCGACGCCTTCCAGCTTGCCACCCTGCGCGCGGTCGACGCTGATTATCCGTTGCGCGGCGTGGTGCGCATTGCCGAGCGCCCCTTCGAGCCCGGCGCCGCGCGTCCGGCACAGCCGCCGCCAGGTGCGATTTACGTCGAGCCGTCGCTGCTGCCGCTGTTGTCCGCCAGCGTCGGCGACAGCGTGCAGATCGGCGAAGCCACATTCCGCATCGCCGGCATCGTGGCCGAAGAGCCGGGCCAGCTCGGCGGCGTGTTCGGCCTCGCCCCGCGCGTGTTCATGCGCGCCGACGAGGTCGAGACGACCCGCGTGCTGCAGCCCGGTAGCCGCCTCACCTACCTCTATCAGTTTGCCGGCGAACCCGAACAACTCGCCGCTTTCAGCGCGGCGCTCAAACCCGCACTCGACAGCACCCAGCGTCTCATCGGCTCGCGCGAGGGCGTCGAGACGCTGCGCGGCGCCTTCGCCAACGCCGACCGCTACATCCAGCTCACCGCATTGATCAGTCTGCTGCTGTCGGTGGCCGCGATCGCCATCGCCGCCCACCACCACGCGCTGCGCCATTACGACCAGGCCGCGCTGCTGCGCTGCTTCGGCGCCACCACCGCGCAGCTGCGCACACTCTATGCCGTCCAGCTGCTGACGCTGGGGCTGCTGGGCAGCCTCGCCGGCGTGGCGATCGGCGCGTTGACGCAGCAAGCGCTGGCGGCGCTGATCCTGCCGGATGCCGTCACCCGCCTACCGTCACTTGGCGCAGCGCCGGTGGGCGTCGCCGTCGCCAGCGGCCTGTTGGCGCTGGCGGGCGCCAGCCTGCCGGCGCTGATGCGCCTGATCCGCGTGCCGCCGCTGCGCGTGTTGCGACGCGACCTGCCGCCGCTGCCGGTTGCCGCATGGCTCAGCGCAGCAGTCAGCGGATCGGCGCTGCTGGCGCTGATTGCCTGGTATGCGGGCGACGCCAGACTGGTTGGGCTTTTCGTCGGCGCGCTGGCCGCCCTGGTCGGCGTGCTGGCCCTGCTGGCGCGGCTGGCGCTGGTGGCCGGCCGCGGCGTGCAGCGCATGTCTCACGGCCCGCTGCGCTTCGGTCTCGCGCAACTGTTGCGCCACCGCTTCGACAGCACCCTGCAACTCGGCGCCTTCACCCTGGCGCTGTTCCTGGTGGCCCTGCTGGCGCTGGTGCGGAGCGACCTCATCGCCGGCTGGCACCAGCAACTGCCGCCGCAAGCTCCCAACTATTTTCTGGTGAACATCGCGCCGCACCAGCAGGACGCGGTTGCAGCCTACCTGTCGCAGCATCGTCTGCAGGCCTCCACGCTCTACCCGATGGTGCGCGGCCGCCTGGTCAGCAAGAATGGCATCCCCATCGCCGAGACGCTTCCCGAGGACGCGCGCGACAGCAACACCCTGCGGCGCGAACTCAACCTCACCTGGACCGCCACCCTGCCCCCCAACAACGTCGTGCTGGCCGGGCAGTGGCACGGCAAGCGCAGCGCCG
>DASTEA010000162.1:0-5508 GCA_035710075.1 Thiobacillus sp. | reverse complement strand
CGCATCAAGCCCGGCATGTCGGTGGTGGTGATGAACCACGAAGAGCAGGTCGCGACCGGCCGCATCAACCAGGTGCTCGGCTTCAAGGGTCTGGACCGCGTGCCGGTGGAAGAAGCCGAAGCCGGCGACATCATCATCATTTCCGGACTTGACGACATCGGCATCGGCGTCACCATCTGCGACCGCGAAAACCCGGTCGGCCTGCCGGTGCTGCCGGTGGACGAGCCGACGCTGAACATGGACTTCATGGTCAATGCCTCGCCGCTGGCCGGCACCGAAGGCAAGTTCGTCACCAGCCGCCAGATCCGCGACCGCCTCCAAAAGGAACTGCTGGTCAACGTCGCCCTGCGCGTCGATGAAACCGGCGACGCCGACGTGTTCCGCGTCTCCGGCCGTGGCGAATTGCACCTCACCATCCTGCTGGAAAACATGCGCCGCGAAGGCTTCGAGCTGGCCGTCGGCAAGCCGCGCGTGGTGTACAAGGAAATCAACGGCGAGAAATGCGAGCCGTATGAAAACCTCACCATCGACCTGGAAGACGCACACCAGGGCGGCGTGATGGAAGAAATCGGTCGCCGCCGCGGCGAACTGACCAACATGGAATCCGACGGCAAGGGCCGCACCCGGCTGGAATACCACATTCCCGCGCGCGGCCTGATCGGCTTCCAGTCCGACTTCATGACGATGACGCGCGGCACCGGCCTGATGAGCCACGTGTTCGACGACTACGGCCCGGTGAAAGCCGACCTGCCCGGCCGCCACAACGGCGTTCTGGTCAGCCAGGACAACGGCGAGGCCGTGGCCTATGCGCTGTGGAAACTGGAAGACCGCGGCCGCATGTTCGTCTCGCCCGGCGACAAGCTGTACGAAGGCATGATCATCGGCATCCACAGCCGCGACAACGACCTGGTGGTCAACCCGATCAAGGGCAAGCAGCTCACCAACGTCCGCTCGTCCGGCACCGACGAAGCGGTGCGCCTGACCACGCCGATCAAGCTGACGCTGGAGTCCGCCGTTGAATTCATCGATGACGACGAACTGGTGGAAATCACGCCCAAATCGATCCGCATCCGCAAGCGCCACCTGCAGGAACAGGATCGCAAGCGCGCCAGCCGCGCCGCGGCCTGAACCAACCCGGCCTTGTGCCGGGGCTACGCAAAAAAAGCCCGGCTTCGTGCCGGGCTTTTTTATGGAGCGCACGGGTAAAATCGGCGCCATGCGTCCCGTAGAAATCGGCCTCCTCGTCGGCCTTGCCGTCCTCATCCTCGTGACTGTTCTCCTGCTGCTGCGCATCCATGCACTACGGCGTGAACAAACCGGCTTGCCCGCACTGCTGACGCAGGACATGGACGCGCGCCACCGCGCGGTGCTGACCGACCTGCACGCAGGCTTGTCGCAGCAATCCGACCGCATGCAGGGCCAACTGGCGTCGCTGCAGATCGCGCAAACCGAGCGGCTGGCGGAAACACGGGAAACCGTCACCGGCCGGTTCGGCCAGTTCCAGACCGCCATGCTGGAAAAGCTGATCGAGCAGGGACGCGCCGAGCAAAGCCTGCTGCAGGACACGCTGAAAGGCATGACCGCGCATTTCAACGAGCGCGTGCAGCAACTGTCGCAAACCGTCGATGGCCGGCTCAATGAAATTTCCGGCAAGGTGGCCGAGCGGCTCGACGAAGGCTTCAAGAAAACCAACGAGACGTTTACTTCGGTGATGTCGCGGCTGGCGGTGATCGACGAGGCGCAGAAGAAGATCGAGGACCTGGCGTCCAACGTCGTGTCGCTGCAGGAAATATTGGGCGACAAGCGCTCGCGCGGCGCCTTCGGCGAGGTTCAGCTGGAAGCGCTGGTGAGGAACAGCCTGCCGCCCGACGCCTATGCGTTTCAACACACCCTGAAAAGCGGCGCGCGTGCCGACTGCGTGCTGCTCCTGCCCGAACCGACCGGAACCGTCTGCGTCGACTCCAAGTTTCCGCTGGAAAACTACAGCCGCATGTTCGACGACAGCCTGCCGGCGGCCGAGCGCGATGCGGCCAAGCGGCAGTTCAAGATCGACGTCAAGAAGCACGTCGACGACATCGCCGCCAAATACATCGTCGCCGGCGAAACCTCGGACGGCGCGGTGATGTTCCTGCCGGCCGAAGCGGTGTTCGCGGAAATCCACGCCTACCATCCCGACCTGGTCGAGCACGCGCAGAAGAAGCGCGTCTGGCTGACCTCGCCGACCACGCTGATGGCGGTGCTGAACACCGCGCGGGCGGTGATCCGCGATTCGGAAACCAGGCGCATGGCGCACGTGATCAAGGACGAACTTTCCAAGCTGGCGAAGGACTTTGCGCGCTTCGACGAACGCATGAAAAAACTTGCCTCCCACATCGAGCAGGCCAACAAGGATGTGGGCGAAGTGCGCATTTCCAGCGACAAGATCAGCCGCCGCTTCCAGCAGATCGAGCGAGTCGAACTCGACCACCCGGACGCGTCGAGCGCGCGCCTGCTCGACGCCGACGAATAAGGATGGGCGAATGAACTGGTTCGGCCGCTGGCGGCGCGCCCGCATCCTTGCACGGCATGCCATCCCGCCCGCTGCCTTCGACGCAACGGTCGCCGCCTTGCCGATCCTGCGCGGGCTCGACGCGGCGGCGCACACGCGCCTGCGCGAAGCCGCCAGCCTATTCATCCACGACAAGGTGTTTTCCGCCGCCGGCGGCGCGAACGTCGACGACGCCACCCAACGCATCATCGCCCTGCAGGCCTGCCTGCTGACGCTCAATCTCGGCGAGGACAGCTATCGCGGCTGGAGCGAGATCATTCTCTACCCCGACGAATTCCTGCGCGATCTCGAGGAAATTGACGAGGCCGGGGTGGTGCATTCCTCGCGCGACATTCTGGCGGGCGAGTCCTGGCACGGCGGGCCGCTGGTGCTGTCGCTGGCCGATGTGGCCGGCAGCGGCCAGGCCGACGGCGTCAACGTGGTGCTGCATGAGTTCGCGCACAAGCTCGACATGCTGAATGGCGACGCCAACGGCTTCCCGCCGCTGCATCGCGGCATGGATGCCGCCGCCTGGGCACGCGACTTCAGTGCGGCCTATGAGGATTTGTGCGCCCGTGTCGATGCCGGTGAGGACACGGCGATCGACCCCTACGCCACCGCCAACCCTGCCGAGTTTTTTGCGGTGCTGACCGAGGTGTTCTTCGAGACGCCGCGCCTGCTCGATACCGAATACCCGCTGATTTACCGGCAACTGCAGCAGTTCTACCGCCAGCATCCGCTGGCCCGCCTGGAGGCCCATGCCTGAACCCCACACCGCCGCCCGCATGGCCGGCATCGCGCCGTTCCACGTCATGGCCATCCTGGCGCGGGCGCAGGCGCTGGAAGCCGCCGGGCGCGACATCATTCATCTTGAAATCGGCGAGCCCGACTTCGCCACCCCCGAGCCGATCATCGCGGCCGGCATCGCGGCGCTGCGCGGCGGCCACACACAGTACACCGGCGCGCTCGGCCTGCCCGCCCTGCGCGAGGCGATTGCCGAATTTCATGCAAGCCGCTGGCAGGCCGCGGTCGACCCCGAGCGCATCGTCGTCACCCCCGGCGCGTCCGGTGCCCTGCTGCTGGCGCTGGGCCTGCTGGCCGGCCCCGGCGACGAGGTGCTGATGGCCGACCCCGGCTATCCCTGCAACCGCCATTTCGTCCAGTTTTGCGATGCGCGCGCCGTGACCGTTCCGGTCGATGCCGCCAGCGGCTTTCAGCTCACGCTTGAATCCATCCAGCGCCACGCCACCCCGGCCACCCGCGCCGTGCTCATCGCCAGCCCCTCCAACCCCACCGGAACCTGCATATCACCCGACGAACTCGCACGCATTCACGACTGGTGCGGCGCGCGCGGGGTGGCTCTGATCGTCGACGAGATCTATCTGGCACTGACCTACGACGGCAGCGAGCACAGCGCCGCACGTTGGGATGACGTGTTCGTCATCAACAGCTTCTCCAAATACTTCCTGATGACAGGCTGGCGGCTCGGCTGGCTCACCGCCCCCACCTGGGCCATGCCGGCGCTGGAACGGCTGGCGCAGAATCTGTTTCTGGCGGCCGCCACTCCGGCACAACACGCGGCACTGGCGGCGTTCTCGCCCGCGACCCTGGGCGAGCTCGAAGCGCGCAAGGCTGAGTTGCGCGCCCGCCGCGATTTTATGCTGCCTGCCTTGCGTGAGCAGGGCTTTGTGATTCCGGAAACGCCGCAGGGCGCGTTCTATCTGTATGCCGATTGCAGCCGCTTCACCCTGGACAGCCACGCATTCGCCAACCAGTTGCTCGACCACACCGGCGTCGCAGTCACACCCGGGATCGACTTTGGCCAGCATCACGCGGCGCGTCATGTCCGGTTTGCCTACACCCAGCCTCTGCCTCGGCTGGCTGAGGCCCTAAGCCGGATCGAAGGCTTTTTGCAGGCGTAAAAAAACCGGCCCGAAGGCCGGTTTTTTTGTTCCTTGACCCGAAATTACTGGGCAGGAGCGGGAGCGGGAGCAGCAGCGTCAGCAGCGGCGCCGGCAGCTTCGCCAGCGGCGGTTGCAGCTTCGCCAGCAGCAGCAGCAGCGTCAGCAGCGGGTGCAGCAGCTTCTTCAGCAGCTTTGCTGGCGTCGATTGCAGCTTCGCCAGCTTCGACTGCAGCTTCGCCAGCAACTTCAGCAGCAGGCGCTTCAGGCGCAGCAGCTTCTTCTTTTTGGCCACAGGCGGTCACAGAAACAGCCAGCAGAGCAGCCAGGAGGATGGAATAGTTCATTTGATTTCCCTTAGATTACGATATAAAAACCCACACCAGAATCGGTCCGGGACTTGTGATCCAGCCGACGCGCGGATTCTAGCAAATCGGCAAAAGAAAACCACTATCTACTAAATTTCTTCTGTTGCGAAAAAAATATGTTGTTGAATAACAACAGCCCATTCAGAAATGGGCATGCGAGGAACTCACGGCGCTGACCAGTCACTGCGCCCGCGCAGAAACCGGATGACTTCGGGCTGAACTGCCCTCGTCCCGGCCGCTCCGCTACGCCATTCGCGTAACGGGAAATTATCGGCCCTGGTGCTCGATGATTTCACCAGGCCGGGTGCCGGGGCGCAGTTTACCCTGATAGATAAAGCCGGCGCCATAGCGGCGGCGGCCGTCCGGTGCAGTGATGAGTTCGTTCTCGCTCCAGATCCAGACATGGCCGCCCGCCGACCTTGCCGCCCTCGGCGCCGGCCAGCGGCAATGCCTCGTAACGTCCGGCCCCGGAACGGCCCTCCTCGGCCAGCGCACCGGCCGAGAAGACCAGCAGCCCCAACAGCATCCATCCTCTGCGCACCATGCGTCCTTTCAGCATCGCGGATTGTCCGTCAGGGCCAACCGCCTCCATGCCCCCATCCGGGATCATCTCACTTGAAAAGCGTCGCCACGGCAGCGGCATCCAGCACGTATTCATGGTTGCAGATATCGTCGTGCACGCGGATTTTGCCGTGCTCGGCCAGGATGGCCT
>DASTEA010000161.1:0-8636 GCA_035710075.1 Thiobacillus sp. | reverse complement strand
GCTACAGCCTGCGCGTCCGCAACAACAGCTTCCGCGACGAAGTTGCGCTGGGTGTCGGCATCGAATACGCGCACAGCCGGGGCAAGCTGTTCTACGTCGTCAGCAACATTTCCCCGCACAACAGCAAGCTCAAAACCTATCTGGCCGACATGGCGCCGGTCGTCGCGCTCAAGCCGGACGCGCTGATCATGGCCGACCCCGGGCTGATCGACATGATTCGCGAAACCTGGCCTGAAATGCCCGTGCATCTTTCGGTCCAGGCCAACACCGTCAACTACGCTGCGGTGCGCTTCTGGAAAAAGCTTGGCATCAAGCGCGTCATCCTGTCGCGTGAACTCTCGCTCGACCAGGTCGCCGAGATCCGCCAGGAATGCCCGGACATGGAGCTTGAAGTCTTCGTCCACGGCGCGCTGTGCATCGCCTATTCCGGCCGCTGCCTGCTGTCGGGCTACTTCAACCACCGCGACCCCAACCAGGGCGCCTGCACCAACTCGTGCCGCTGGGAATACGACGTCAAGCCCGCCACAGTGGCGCCGGACGGCGACGTGTATTTGCTGGAAGAAAAGGAACGCCCCGGCAGCTACCTGCCGATCGAAGAAGACGAGCACGGCACCTACATCCTCAACTCGAAAGACCTGCGCGCCATCGAACACGTGCAGCGGCTGACCGAAATCGGCATCGACTCGCTCAAGATCGAAGGCCGCACCAAGTCGCCGTACTATGTGGCGCGCACCTGCCAGAGCTATCACCAGGCCATCATCGACGCCGTCGCCGGCCGTCCGCTCGATCCTACGTTGCTGCGCGAGCTCGACGGCCTGGCCAACCGGGGCTATACCGGCGGCTTCTACGAACGCCACCCGGATCGCGAATACCAGAGCTACCTGAAGAGCCATTCCGAGTCGGACCGCAGCCTCTATGTCGGCGATGTCATGGCGTATGACGCGGCAGGCCTGGCTGAAATCGACGTGAAGAACAGGTTTTCGGTCGGCGACCGCATCGAACTCATCCACCCCAGGGGCAACCTGGAACTGACGATTGCCACCATGCAAGGCCAGGGCGGCAGCCCGGTCAACGTCGCCCCGGGCAGCGGCCATCGCGTCAGCCTTCCCCTGCCGCCAGGCTATGAGGGTGCATTCGTCGCGCGCTTTGTTGCGGAGCGCGACCCAACTCACGCTTGAGGCGAGGGGATCGGGTATCGCGGCGTGGCGGCGGCCTGAGGCCTAAGCTCGCGGTGCCCAACCTTCGATCAGGGTCAAGATGACGGCATCGGCCTGCTCCGACAGTTCGAAGCGATGGTCGGAGAGGATCCAGCGGAAAGCCAGCCCCTGCACTGCAGCGATCAGGATGCAGGCATTCTGCTGGGGGACGATGTCCGAACGGATTTCACCCTGCTCCTGCGCGGCGCTGATCAGGCCGGCGATGAATTGCAGAAAAAACATTACAAGCTCATTCATGCGGTCGCGGAACATGGGGTCGCCGCTTTGCAATGCTTCCGAAAACAGCAGGCGGGGAATGCCCGGCTGCTTCTGGATGAAATTCAGATGGGCGCGGATGACCGCCTTCAGGCGCGCCAACGGCGTCAGCTGCGCCAGGCCGAGTGTTGCCATTTCCTGCTGCAGCCGCTCCTGAATGGTGTCGACCAGCGCAACCAGGATGTGGCTCTTGTTGCCGAAATGGAGAAACAGGGTGGGCTGCGCGATGCCGACCGCCTTGGAGAGCGAGCGGGTGGTGAGCTTGGCCACCCCCTCGTGGCGAATGATGTCCATGGCCGCCTCGATGATGTCGTGGCGGCGGACTTCTGCAGATTTTCTTTTCTTAACGGTCATGCTGTTGAGGTGACCAAGGCAATAACACGATGCGGTGGATAAGGGTCTTTGTTGAATAAGCTGGAATCTATCACGCGCAAACGAAAGGAATCGGCGGCAGCCCACCGGGCCGCTGCCGATTGATGGAGCATGCGTCCAATTTCAGGAACAGCAGCTGCCTTCCTTGACGCCGGATTTCTTGAGCATGAAGGCCAGCGGACAGAACCCGGTCACGCCGCTTTGCGCCAGGTTGGCCCCGACGAAGGCGGTAAGCCAGAGCCAGGCGGGGTTATTGGAGAAATGGGCCAGGGCGACGCTGAGCAGCACCATCAGGCCCGCCATCAGGTGCACGATGCGGTCTACGGTCATGAGAAATCTCCTTTGGTTGACGGTCACAATTGATTTAAAGAAGCCGGAATCCCGGTGGCCCGATCAGAAAAGATAAGAGATGTTGAAGTTGTACTGGTTCTGCTCGATCTCGATCTTGTTGTAGGGGGCAACGCTGGAAGTCAGGTCGTTGCTGAAGGCATGGGTATACGCGAAACTGGCGCTCACCTTGTCGCTGAACTTGCGCGTGAGGCCCGCCGACAGATGGCTTTCAACAATCGCGGTGGAGCCGAGGTTCATGTTGACGTCCTCGGTGCCGATCGGCGACTTGCCGTAGTTGTAGCCGGCGCTCAGCGCCATCTTCCCCATGTCCTTCTTCACGCCGATCGCATACACCGTCTGGTCTTCCCAGCCGAACTTCAGTGCCGCAGGAAAGCCCGCGGGCGGATTGGTGACGGGGATGCTTTCCATCACGTCCTCGAAGGCGTAGCGCTTGACGTCAAACTCGACCTGCAGGCCCGGCATCGGCTTGAACGATAGGCCCAGGGCCACGGACGCCGGCATGTCCATGTCGAAGCTGGTCTGGCCCGCCGGCGTGTTGTATTCCATCTTGGCGACGTCGGTCTTGCTCGTGTAGGTCAGGCCCGCCTGCAGCTTGGGATTGATCTTGTACGTCGCGCCGAGCGTCGCGCCTAGGCCGAACTGCCCGTTCTGCGGCAGGTCGACCTGGGTGAAAGTCGGGGGCGGGCCTGGATTGGTCATGGCGGGCATGGACATCGCCAGGGTCTGGTTGACGATGTTGAGCGACAGCCCGAGCGTGAGCGCCGGGTTGACCTTGAATGCGGCGGCCGGCGAGAAGCGGAACACCTGCTTGGTGGTCACCACGGGTTGGCCACCCGGGGCCGGCGCGATATCGGGCACGTTCACCCCCATCCCCGCGATGCCGCCCAGGCCCATGCCGAGGAACAGCCGCTCGTTCACCTTGAACGCGGCTGCGCCGCCCGGCATCAGGTACCAGTTGGAATCGCTTTCCTGCCCGTTGACCTCGCGCGGCGGGTTCAGCAGGCCGAGGCCCAGGTCCATGCGCATTTCCGTCATCCCGAGATCGGCCATGCCGGCCGGGTTGACCAGCACCGTCAGGGCGTCCTGCGCCTGTGCGACGGTGGCGCCGCCCATTGCGGCCTGGGCCGCCGAGGTGGCGAACATCTGGTCGCCGTTGGTGGCGTGCGCGTTGTGTGTCAGCGCAACGATGGCAACCGCAACGGCTGCCGCTACAGGTTTTATTTTCATTTCCAGTCTCCGCAAAATTGAAGGGCTTTACTTGGATGGCGGGGTGATCAGGTTGGCTGAAATGCCGGGCGTGCCGCGGAATTTCTGATGGCAGGCGACGCATCCGGTCATGATGTCGCTCATGTAGGAGGCCGCTTTCGGCATGTCGCCGGCATCGGCCGCGTCCGCCAGCTTGAGCGCGCTGCCCTCGACGATGTCGTTCATCGCCGGCAGCACCGCCAGGTCGTTGTTGTTGACCTTGTCCAGCGGGAAATAGGCCAGCAGCCCGCCCTTGGGAATGCGATGGTTGGCCAGGCGCCTTGCCGCTTCGGAAGCCTGTTCGGCGTTGTCGGTCGCCAGCGCGGAGGCGATGCTCTGATAGTCGGAAAGGATTTCATGCATGATCTGACGCATGTTCGTTTCCTTGGCGTGCCGCGTATGACCCGCATGCAGCTTCTGGATGGTGGACTTGAGCTCGGGAGACAAGGCCATCACCTTCTGCCGCAGTTCCGGCGTGTACGCCTTCATCATCTTCTGCATTTCGACCGGGACGGGCGCCGCGTTCTTGGGTTTTTCGGCTGCCGCAGGGCCGGTCGAAACGAGAACGGCCGCCAGGATCAACGGGGTAAACAGGATTTTTTTCATGAAATGTCTCCAGGGTTTGGGGTGTAGGAAAAACACATGATCAGCTGATCACGTGTTCAAGTGAACATATAAACCCGAATTGCGTTTAATGCAAGCGGATCGTGAAATCTGCAAAAAATTTGTCAGACCTTCGTACGCTGCAGCGGAATCTTTCCGGTGTCATCCGCGCAGGGTGCGGATACAATTTCATTATTCAGGTAATGAATCGAGGGTCTGGCAAGGCGCGGGGAGGTCAGCGGACCGCGTTCACGGCAAGCCATCGGTCAGCATCAATCAATCCAGGGCATGTTGCCGGCTGCGCTAGCGCCGGCCTGGCCCGTCAACGAAATTCAAAGGATCGCAATGAAACGCGTGGATGATTTCCGCCTACGCTTCGGCAAACAGGAACTGGTGCCGATCGTCATCGGCGGCATGGGAGTGGATATTTCGACCGCCGAATTGGCGCTCGAAGTGGCGCGTCTCGGCGGCATCGGCCATATCTCCGACGCCATGGTGCAGACCGTGTCCGACCGGCGCTTCGACACCAAATTCGTCAGCGAGAAGCTGAAGAAATACAAGACGAATGCCGCCAGCAGCGACAAGTCCAACGTGCACTTCAACCTCGCCGTGCTCGAAGAGGCGACGCGCTACCACGTTGGCCGGGCCATGGAAGCCAAGCGCGGCGACGGCATGATCTTCATCAACTGCATGGAGAAGCTCACCATGAATGCGCCGCGCGAGACGCTGCGCATGCGCCTGTCCGCCGCACTCGACGCCGGCATCGACGGCATCACGCTCTCCGCCGGCCTGCACCTCGGCTCGTTCGCGCTGATCGAGGACCATCCGCGCTTTCGCGACGCCAAGCTCGGCATCATCGTCTCCTCGCCGCGCGCGCTGGCGATGTTCCTGCGCAAGAACGCCCGGCTGCAGCGGCTGCCGGACTATGTCGTGGTGGAGGGGCCGCTCGCCGGGGGCCACCTCGGCTTCGGCATGGACTGGGCGAAGTACGACCTGCGCACCCTCGTCGGGGAGGTGCTGGCGTTTCTCAAAGCCGAACACCTCGACATTCCGGTGATCGCCGCCGGCGGCATTTTCACCGGCAGCGACGCCGTGGCCTTCCTCGAACAGGGTGCGGCCGCGGTGCAGGTGGCGACCCGCTTCACCGTCACCCAGGAGTGCGGCCTGCCGGACAAGGTCAAGCAGGAATACTTCAAGGCCAGCGAGGAGGACATCGAGGTCAACACCATCTCACCGACCGGTTACCCGATGCGCATGCTCAAGAGCAGCCCGGCGATCGGCGCCGGCATCCGCCCCAACTGCGAGGCCTACGGCTATCTGCTCGATGCAAACAGCCGCTGCGCCTACATCGATGCCTACAACCGCGAGGTGGAACTGCACCCGGGCGCGAAGAAGGTGAAGGTCATGGACAAGACCTGCCTGTGCACCCACATGCGCAACTTCGACTGCTGGACCTGCGGCCATTACACCTACCGCCTCAAGGACACCACCCGGCGCCTGCCGGATGGCAGCTATCAGGTTCTCAGCGCGGAGCATGTCTTCCGTGATTACCAGTTCAGCACCGACCAGAAAATTGCACTGCCGGACTGAGCGGGGTCTCAGCGGCAGCGGCGCACGCTGCCGTCCCGATCAAGGCTGAGTGGGCAGCAAATCAGCCAGGGTGTAGCGATCCAGGCTGGCCAGAAAGGCGCGGCCGGCTTCCGCCAGGACGGGCTTGAGCGCACAGGCAGGCATCAGGCGACATCCGGAGTCGCCCGGCCGGAAGCACTCGGCCAGCTCGAACCCCGTTTCCATGTCGCGCACCACATCACCAATCAGGATCAGTTCGGGGCGGCGCGCCAAGCGGAAACCACCGCCCTTGCCGCGCGTTGTTTCGATGTAGCCCTTGACGCCCAGTTGATGCACCACGTGCGTGAGATGGTGGCGGGAAATGCCGTGCTCGGCGGCAAGCGCCGCCACCGTGGCCTGGGTGTCGGGATCGCTTCCCAGATGAATCAGCACCCTCAGGGAAAAATCGGTAAAGCGGGTGAGCTGCATGGCGATGAAATGTTAGGTGCAATTGAAAAGTAAATTATAAGCTCGATGAAATAACATTCCGTGTTTATAATATGCATTCCACTTACATCTACAGGACGACAGCCATGAGTGCCCACCTTCATCTTCGCCAGGACAATGTCTACCCCTTCGACGCGCGCGGAATCGCCAAGCGTTTTCGTCATGCGGCCATATTCGGTGCGCTGGATGCGCTGAATTCGGGCGAGCGCATGCGCTTCGTCAATGACCACGACCCGCTGCCGCTGCTCGATCAGCTGCGCGCCCGCTATGGCGACGCCGTCGAAATCCAGTACCTGAAGCGCGACGCCGGGGAAATCGTGATCGACTTCATCCGGAACTGAGCCGCCCATGGCGTTGCCGGCGCTGGTATTGCTTGCACTGGTCGCGTTTGCCGTGGCCTTGCTGTGGTCACCCAGCGCCGGACGCGCCGCCGCCCTGCACCTGATTCTGGCGGTGGGGGCCATGCCGCTGATCTTCGGCGCCATGAGCCACTTCATCCCGGTGCTCACCCGCACCCGCACCGCTGCCGCCGGACTGGTCAGCATCCCCATTCTGGCGCTGGCAGGCGGCGCGCTGGTGGTGGGCGCACTCAGCGTGCCCGAGCTGTTTTGGGGGCGTTATGCGGCTGCCCTGCTGGCGGTGGCCGCAGCCAGCGCGCTGTTCGTCTGGAGCCGGCGCCGCCGCGCCGGGATGGTGGGCCGGCCACATCCCTGCCTGGCCTGGTACGAGGCTGCACTGGCCAGTCTCGTCCTCGCCCTGCTCGCCATTCTCGCCAGCGCGATCTGGCCGCAGCAGACGATCGCCCTGCACCGCCTCCATCTCCATCTCAACACGCTCGGCTTTGTCGGGCTGACCGCCGTGAGCACCCTCGCGGTGCTGCTGCCGACCGTGGCCGGCAGACCCGACCCGCAAGTCGGCCCGCGGCTGCGCCGCGACCTGCCGTGGGCAGTCGCCGGCACGCTGCTGGTCGCCATCGGCTCGGCCTGGTTCGGCCCGCTCGCCTGGGTCGGCGGCGCCTTGTGGGCAGTCCCGCTGGTGCGGCTGGCGACAAGCTGGCTGCGGCTGTATCGCGCCGAAATCCTCGCGCTGCACGGCGCGGCGCCGCTGCTCGCCGCTGCGCTGGCCGGGCTCGCCCTCAGCATGGCCTTTGGCGCCATGAGCGCCATTCCCGCGGCGGGCGCGTTTCGCGCCACCGAGCCGGCGCTGGCCTTCGTCAGTGGATTCATGTTGCCCCTGGTGTCCGGCGCCGCCAGCCAGCTGCTGCCGGTATGGCTGCGCGCGGGGGTGCAGAGCAGCTGGCACAGCGGGCTGCGCGACAGCCTGGGGCGCTACGGCGGCGTGCGTGCCGCGCTGTTCTGCCTCGGCGGGATTGCGGCCGGAATGGGCCGTGAATGGGGCTTGCTGCTGGGCGCGGCCACGCTGATCTGGTTTCTGCTGCAGGCCGGCGCCGCGCTGCTGCAGGCTTTCCTCGTTCAAAAAAGGAATTTGTCATGAGTTATCCGGAATTTTTTGCTGCCGTGCCCAGCCTCACGCTGCACGACCCTCTGGCCGAACGCCTCGGCGCCGCCGCAAACGGCCTGATCGAATACGGCTACACCGATGCGGTCAAGCTCGCCGGGCATTCCTGTCCCACCGTCGCGGGCGCCTACCTCATGACCCTCAAAGCGCTCGCCAAGCTCTATCCGGATGGCCCGCCCGAGCGCGGCGGCATCAAGGTCGAGCTGAACGCCGCCCAGGGGGACGGTGTTGCCGGCGTCACCGCCGCCGTGGCCGGCCTGCTCACCGGCGCCGCGGGCGAAGGCGGGTTCAAGGGATTGGGGGGCCGCTTCAGCCGCCGCAACCTGCTGGTGTTCGCGGCCGCAACTGACGCCGAACTCTGCTTCACCCGGCTCGACACGGGCGCGCGCGTGGCGGTTGCCTACCATCCTGAAGTCGTGCCTGCCCCGCCCGAGCTGCAGCAGCTGATGCCGCGGCTGCTGGCGGGCAAGGCAAATGACGCAGAACAAACGGAATTCGGCCGCCTCTGGCAGTTGCGGGTCAAACGGATCCTGATTGACCATTTCGACGACCCGGAACTGGTCGTGTGCCGGGAACTTCCGCAGTAGACCACCCTGACTGCTGTAAGCGCGGCAGAACCGTCAGGCCCTGCGCGTGATGCCCCCTGCCCTCGATAGACTCAGGCGAGGGCCGGGACGAGGCCCAGCATGACCAGCAGCGCCCACGCGATGAGTCCGAGTGCGGTGACGACATAGGCGATGTCGAAGGCTTCCAGACCTTCCTCGACTTTCAGAATGCTCTCCGCCCCGCGCAGGATGAGCGTGACCGATGCTGCCAAACCCAATAGGGCGATGGCCACGATCAGGGCGACCTGGTCGGAGAAGAGCGCCAGCGACGACAGCCAGAGGGGAATCGGCGCGACGGCAGCCAGCATGAAGGCAGCATGGTAATCACACGCGACCCCCTTGCTGTTGGCGACCGACTTGATCGCCCAGGCCATGAGCGGGACGGTGATCAGCTCGGCAACGAGGAAGAACAATG
>DASTEA010000160.1:0-12395 GCA_035710075.1 Thiobacillus sp. | reverse complement strand
CTGGCACCAGCCGCAGCACGTCGACCAGATGACGGAAACCCGAGGCTTCGATCATCTCGCGGGTGATGACGGTGACCGCCGCAGGCGCCCGGTTTACCGGCTGCGACAACCTGGACGCGGACAGCACCACCGGCTGCTCCGAAAAATAATCCGCCTCCGAAAGCGGGTCCGCGGGGGCGGCCCATGCCAAAACCATGTGCACGCAGGCCAGGCAGGCAAGTGATGGCTTGAGCATTGGCCCCCCTCTTTGATTTCATTTTGGATATAGACCAATTGGCTTAATCCTCCCTGATGGCTTAGGCCTTTTGCCCTCCCGGATTAGCCTGAGCGGCCGATTCTTCCGGCTTTGCGCTGCGCCACACTGCAGGCATCAATGTCACGGCTGAATGGAGATGAATCATGGCCAGGCAAATCCTATTCTTGGCTGGCGCGGTTTTGCTGTTTGCGGGAACGGTGCAGGCCGAAGCGCCTGGAGCGCAATCCGAGCAAACGACCATCGCCAGGAACGAGGCGTTTGTGTTTTCCGCGACCAACACGGAAATCGAGGCTGCAAGGAATTGCGATGCCACAAGCAAGCTGGATAAAAACGAGGCGACCGAGGAACGGCACGCCGAGGCACGCCCGGCTTACCTCAACGGCGGAAACTGAAGGAGGCGCCATGAGACACCTGACCGCGGAAGGGCTGGCCGAATTTCTAAGTCATCATCCGCACACCAAAGTGCTGGATGTCCGCTCTGCGTATGAACGCGAGGCGGGGCACATGCCAGGCGACCATCATGTGCCCTGGCTCACGCCGGACTGGGTGCCCGACCCGGCTTTTCTAGGCCAGGCGCTTCAACGCATCGGCCCTGACGACTACGTGCTGATCATCAGCCGTAGCGGTCACCGCTCCCTCGATGCGTCCACGCTGCTGGAAACAGCCGGGTTCAAGCATGTTTACAACGTGCTTGGCGGGTATGAGGACGTCCGAGAAGCGCGGTACGCGGTATCGAGACGGACAGCCCCGGGGTGCGTCTCCAAGATAGGAGGACCTAGCAATGAACAGGATTGAACGCACAATGGTGTCAGCGGCGGTTCGCCGCGCGCCTTCAGGCCGGCGGGCGGGCGGAACGGATTGCCGCCGCTGCATTTTCGGCGGCATGTTGGCCGCAATCGCGTTGATGTGTGCCGTTCCCGTGGCGGCGGAGGATTCGGCGCAAGCGAATCTGGAAAAGTGGCAACTGCGCCGCCTGAATGAGCCCACCGAGCGCGAGCTCGCGCATGAGCGTGAAGGCAATGTCTACATCTACGACGGGCTCACCGCCGGCGAGGTCGATCAGGCTTTGAGCGCGCATTTCGAGCGCATCGAATACATGATGTTCCTAGGCACGCGGAAAACCGCTCCGGCAGACACGGAGGACAGCAATGCAGACGGCGATGTCGAAACGGAATCGCCGGGATGCATGTGAGCAAGTCGCCCCCTGTTATCCGGTTGGTGCAACGGAAGGTCGCCAAAAAGTCATTGGCCGAAATTGATTCGTGGTTGCGCCACGCGTCAGCCCGGGTCACGGTGAGCTTATGGTTGTGGCCTGCGATCCGGATTCCAACTCTGCGGCCCTGGGGCGGGTTCGCGATCTGGGTTATGGCGCCCAGATCGTGCCAATGTAAACCCTGAACAGGCTCACTCCAGCAGCCCCGTTTCCCGCGCCACTGTCGCCGCCTCGGTGCGGTTGACCACATCCAGCACCCGGAAGATGGCGGCGATATGCGCCTTGACGGTGCCTTCCTCGATATTGAGTTCGCGGCAGATGGCCTTGTTGGGTTGGCCCGCTGCCAGCAGGCGCAAGACCTGCACCTGGCGCTCGGTCAGCTGGGTCTGCGCGCGCTCGCGGATGCTTGAGCGTGCCCGCGTGTGCGCGTGGAGCGATGCGCCGGAAAGCAACTGAGGGGGAATGTAGGTACCGCCCGAGAGCACCAGCTGGATCGCGGACAGCATCACGGCGGGAGTCGAGCTCTTGGGAATGAATCCGGATGCGCCCGCTGCCAGAACGTCCTGGATCTGTTGCAGTTCCTCCGCGCCGGTCAGGATGATCAGCGGCAGCTTGGGGTGCAACGCAACGAAGCGCCGGATGCCCTGCACGCCGTCCATCCCGGGCATATGCAGGTCGAGCAGCGCGATATCGGCATCGGGATGCGCCTGCGCCTCGGCAAGCGCGGCATCCAGGCCGTCGCCTTCCCATATTTCGCAATCGGCGCTGTGCGCCTTAAGCAGCAGGGCCACCCCGGTCCGAAACAGGGTATGGTCGTCGGCCAGGATCAGCTTCATGGGCCGCCTTCAGCGCATGCGCGGCTTGCGGCTGTGCTTGTCCGGCACGCCGCGCGTTTGCCGGCGCGGGCTGGGTGCCATCTCGGCCCATTCCAGCACGCGCGCGACCAGCTCGTCTTCGAGTTCCATTTTCTGCCCGCGGCGCAGCTGCGGCGGCAGCGCAATCGGGCCGAAGCGGATGCGCGTGAGGCGCGACACCGTCAGGCCGAAGTGTTCGAACAGCCGCCGTACCTCGCGCTTGCGGCCTTCCTTGATCACGATGCGATACCAGCGGTTGGCGCCCTCGCCGCCTGCGGCGAAGCAGCTTTGCAGCTGCGCCACGCCGTCGTCGAGTTCAACCCCGGCCAGCAGTTGCGCAATCATGTCCTCGGTCAGTTCGCCCAGCACGCGCACCGCGTATTCGCGCTCGACTTCGAAGCGCGGGTGCATCAAGTGGTTGGCGAGTTCGCCCGAGGTGGTGAAGATCATCAGGCCGTCGGTGTTGTAGTCCAGCCGGCCAATGGCAATCCACTTGGCGCCGCGCAGCCTGGGCAGCGCGTCGAACACGGTGGCGCGCCCCTCGGGGTCGTCGCGGGTGACGATTTCGCCTTCCGACTTGTGGTAGATCAGGATGCGCGTGCGCTTTTCATCAAAGCGCAGGTACACGCGGCGGCCGCTGACCTTGACCACGTCGCCCGGCCCGACCTTGCTGCCGATCAGGGCCGTTTCGCCATTGACCTGCACGCGGCCCTGGGCAATCCATTCTTCCATTTCGCGGCGCGAGCCGAGGCCGGCTGAAGCCAGCGCCTTTTGCAGGCGTTCGCTGGGCGCCTCGGGGGCGGTTGCCTGTTGCAGGCGGCTCGCCGCGCGCCCCATGGGGGCGGTGGGCGAACGACGGATGGGGGTTGGGCGGCGCATAGTCAATCAATCTCGGTTGCTGCTTTAACAGAAGCGGTGCTGGCGCCGGCAGTTTCGATCACCGTGCCAAACATCTGGGGGACGCTATTGTCCAGCAATTCCCCGCGTAATTCAGGAATTAATGCAGTTTCATCCGGGGTAACGAGTTGCCCGAGCTCTTCCAGCGGCGGCAATTCCGACAGCGTGACGAGGCCCAGATCGCCAAGGAAATGCCCGGTGGTGCCGAACAGCGCGGGGCGTCCCGGCACGTCGCGATGGCCGATGGCCTCGATCCAGCCGCGCTCTTCCAGCGTCTTGATGATGTGGGGATTGACCGACACCCCGCGGATATCCTCGATGTCGCCGCGCGTCACCGGCTGGCGGTAGGCGATGATGGCGAGCGTTTCCAGCACCGCGCGCGAATAACGCGGCGGCTTCTCGTTCTTCAGCCGCGACAGCCAGGGCTGCATTTCGGCACGCGTCTGGAAGCGCCAGCCGTCCGCCACCTGCACCAGTTCCACCCCGCGGCCGTGCCACTCGCCGCGCAATTCGTCGAGCGCGCGCCGCAGCACCTCGTTGGACAGGCCTTGATTGGGCTCATCCTGCTCGAACATGCGCTTGAGTTCGGCCAGCGACAGTGGTTCGACGGCCGCCAGCAAGGCGGCCTCCAGCACCAGCTTCAAATCATCGGGACGGTCATTCGGTTGCAGATTCATGGAGCTTCACGTAGATGGGGGCAAACGGCTCGGCCTGGGTGATGTCGAGCAGGGTTTCCTTGGTCAGTTCCAGCACCGCCAGAAAGGTGACCACCAGTTCATGCACGGTCGATGCTTCCGGAAACAGGTCCTTGAATTCAACGAATTCGCCCGGCGTCAGCCGCTTCAGAATCCGGCTCATGTGTTCGCGGATCGACAGTTCCTGCCGGCCGATGCGGTGATGGGTGCGGTTTTTCGCGCGCGACAGGATCGCCAGCCAGGCGGCAGCGAGTTCTTCCGGATGCAGACTCGGCAGTTGCCTGGCTGCCGCCGGCAGAAATACGCTGACCGTGTCGAAATCGCGCCCTGCCTGCGGCATGGCATCGAGATGCTTGCCGGCAAGCTTCATCTGCTCGTATTCCAGCAGGCGTCGCACCAGTTCGGCACGCGGATCGTCGCCCTCGTTCGCCTCCTCGGCCTGCTCGCGCCGCGGCAGCAGCATGCGCGACTTGATGTCGATCAGCATCGCCGCCATCAGCAGGTATTCCGCCGCCAGTTCCAGCCGCGTCGCACGCGCCGCCTCAACGTAGGCCATGTACTGCCTGGTCAGCGCGGCCATCGGAATATCCAGCACGTCGAGGTTCTGGCGGCGGATCAGGTAGAGCAGCAGGTCGAGCGGGCCCTCGAAGGCGTCAAGAAAAATCTCGAGCGCGTCCGGCGGAATATAGAGGTCACGCGGCAGCTCGGTGAGCAGCTCACCACGCACCTTGATAACGGGCGCAGGCGGCGTGTCGAGGAACGATGCGTCAAGAAGCTCGGTGGCGACATTCATCGGGGCATTTTACTCGAGTCGGCGCCCTCACCTAAGCAAGGCGCCATGGTTTCCGATCGAACGCATCACTTGCATTTTACCGGTCGGTCAACTAGTGTTCGATGCATGACCATTGCAACCGACACCCGATCCAGAATCATCGCAGCGGCGAAGCCGCGTTTTCATTCGCGTAGCTACGCGAATGTGGGCATCCAGGAGATCTGTGAAAGCGCAGGGGTCCAGAAAGGCAGTTTTTATCATTTCTTCCCCTCCAAGCGTGATCTGGTGATCGCCGTCATCGAAGAATTTGCGGACGACTGGGCGAACGGCTTTGTGGCTGAAGCGTTTGACCCGGCATTGCCGCCGATGGAGCGGATCGACTACTTGATCGATGCAGCTTATTTCTGGCAAAAATCGATCAAACAAGTGCACGGACGTATGCTGGGCTGCATCTTCGGCAATCTGACGCTTGAGGTCAGCACGCAGGACGACATTGTGCGCGCCAAGTTGCTGGCGATTTTTTCGCGTGCGAAGTCCCGTTTCCAGGACACCCTCGACCAGGCGGTCGCGAGCGGGGTGATTGCGCCCTTGGACACCTCCCGCACAGCCGAGGCCATGCTGGCGTATCTCGAAGGCGTGATTCTGCTGGCCAAATCGCAGAACGACCCCGAGCTTCTCTACCGTTTGGGGCCCGCAATCAAGACGCTGCGGGTTGAAAAAGCGGGGGGCTGATTGTCCAGGCGATTTTCCTTTTTTTTCGTCCGAAATTAACCGACCGGTCTAGCGGTTGCCCGGTCAGACCCATTCTTTTCCCTTACGCCTAGCCCCGCTGTTTCGCCCGGCATTTTTTGCCGATTGTCTTGACCGTAGAGTCATTTAACAGCCAAAGGAGTCATCACGATGAGCACACCTGCAACGCACTCTCTCGACGCACGCGGCCTCAACTGCCCGTTGCCTATCCTGCGCACCAAGAAAGCCTTGTCTACCATGGGGGCAGGCGAAACCCTGGCCATCACCTCCACGGATCCCGGCTCGTTAAAAGACATGCAGGCCTTCTGCAAACAAACCGGCCATGAGCTGGTTTCTTCCAACTCGCTGCAAGGCGAGTTTGTCTTCATCGTTCGCAAGCCATAAGGAGACGATCATGGGCGCCGTTGAAAAAACCATTCCCGCCGACCTGGATCAATCCAGGTTCGATCAGTGGTTCGACCAGCGTTTCGAAACCAAAATGGCCGAGCGCGAAGCCGCGCATGTGCCTTCCCTGTCCATCATCGCCACCAAGGGCACGTTGGACTGGGCGTATCCGCCGTTCATCCTGGCGTCCACCGCGGCCGCGCTCGGGTGGGACGTCTCGGTCTTCTTCACCTTCTACGGACTGGAACTCCTGAAGAAGGACCTGCATCTCGAAATCAGTCCGCTCGGCAACCCCAGCATGCCGATGAAAATGCCGTTTGGCCCCAAGTGGCTCAAGGACATCAACTGGAACGTTCCCAACCTCATCATGGCAGGCGTGCCCGGGTTCGAGAAAGTGGCCACCGGGCTGATGGCACAAACGGTGAAAAAGAAGGGCGTGGCGACCATCGACGAATTGCGCAGCGCCTGCATCGAGGCCGACGTCAAGCTGTTCGCCTGCCAGATGACGGTGGACCTGTTCGGCTATTCACAGGATGAGTTCATCCCTGAAATCGAAGGCTGGATCGGCGCGGCGAGCTTTCTGCCCACCGCGCAGAAATCCGACGTCTGCCTGTTCGTCTGAGGATCGGAGCGGCTGCCGCAGCAGGGCAGTCGCTCTGTACACCTACAAAACGCATGCGCTGACCGTTTGCAGTTCCGGCGGTTTGCCGGCGCCCCATAGGTCCTCTTCATCTCCACGCGTTTGCGCAGAGAATCGAACCAGGACACCGCGGTTTTCCATGCGCCGCGCAAGGCGATGCCGGAGCATGCCGCCGCCCTGACCTTCGCATTGATCGTAGGCCGCGCGAAGACGCTGCATCAGGCGGGCGTCTTAACGCGCGCGCCGAACACGACCTCGGCGACATCCTGGTAGCGCTTGGCGTAGTGCACGGTGAATCCGGCGCGGATATGCTCGGGCAGCTTGTCGAAGTCGCGCCGGTTGGCGTCGGGCAGGATCAGCTCGCTGATGCCGACCCGGCGCGCGGCGATGACTTTTTCGCGGATGCCGCCCACCGGCAGCACCTGGCCGGTCAGCGTGAGTTCGCCGGTCATCGCCAGCAGGCGGCCGATTGTGGCGTTTTTCGCCAAGGAGAGCAGCGCGGTTGCCATGGTGACGCCGGCACTGGGGCCATCCTTGGGGGTTGCGCCTTCAGGCACGTGCAGGTGGACGAAGCTGGTGTCGTAGAACTTTGGGTCGGCGCCATACAGCTTGAGGTGCGAGGCAATATAGCTATAGGCGATCTCGGCCGATTCCTTCATCACTTCGCCAAGCTTGCCGGTAAGCTTGAAGCCGCGGTTGAGGGTGTGGACGCGCGTCGCCTCGACCGGCAGCGTGGCGCCGCCCATCGCGGTCCACGCCAGCCCGGTGACGACGCCGACGCCGCTCATCGGCTTTTCGCGGCTGAACACCGGCTTGTCGAGATAGGCCTCGACTTCCCTGACGCCGATCCTGATCGGCGTGGCGGCACCGCCGAGGATCTTGACCACGGCCTTCCTCGCCACTCGCCCCAGCTGCTTTTCCAGGTTGCGCACCCCGGCTTCGCGCGCGTAGCCCTCGATCACGTGGCGGATCGCGCCTTCGCTGATCGTGAGCTGGTTCTTTTTCAGCCCGGCGCGGCTGAGCACACGCGGCCACAGGTGGTGCTTGGCGATGGCCACTTTTTCCTCGGTGATGTAGCCCGACAGGCGGATGACTTCCATGCGGTCCAACAGCGCCGACGGGATGGAAAAGTCGTTCGCGGTGCAGATGAACAGCGCCTTGGACAGATCGAAGCGCACGTCCAGATAATGGTCGAGGAAGTCGGCGTTCTGCTCGGGGTCGAGCACTTCCAGCAAGGCGGATGCGGGGTCGCCCTGATAGCTGGCGCCGATCTTGTCGATCTCGTCGAGCATGATGACCGGGTTGGCCGACTCCACCTCTTTCAGCGCATGCACGAATTTGCCCGGCATGGCGCCGATGTAAGTGCGGCGGTGGCCCTTGATTTCTGCCTCGTCGCGCATGCCGCCGACCGAAAAGCGGTAGAACTTGCGTCCCAGGGCCTCGGCGACGGATTTCCCGATCGAGGTTTTGCCGACGCCGGGCGGCCCGATCAGGAGCAGGATCGAACCGGCCATCTCGCCGCGCATGGCGCCGACGGCGAGGAATTCGATGATGCGGTCCTTGACGTCTTCCAGGCCGTCGTGGTCGCGGTCGAGGATTTTGCGTGCGTGGTCGAGGTCGATCTTGTCCTGCGTGTGAACGCCCCAAGGCAGCACCGTCAGCCAGTCGAGGTAGTTGCGGGTGACGGTATATTCCGGCGAGCCGGTTTCCAGCAGCGAGAGCTTGTGCATTTCCTCGTCAATGCGCTTTTTCGCCTGCGCGGGCAGCGTCAGCTTGGCGATGCGCTCGCTGAAGGTGTCGAGTTCGGCGGTCTTGTCGTCCTTGGCCAGCCCCAGTTCCCTCTGGATCGCCTTCAGCTGCTGGCGCAGGAAGAACTCGCGCTGCTGCTCGGTCATCTTCTCGTCGACTTTTTCGCGGATGTCCGACTGCAGGCGGGCCACGTCGAGCTCCTTCTTCAGCAGCACCAGCACCTTCTCCATGCGCTTCTTCAGGCCGAAGGCTTCCAGCACGTCCTGCAAGCCCTGTTTCGACGCGGTGGTGAGGCTGGCGGCAAAGTCGGTCAGCTTCGAGGGCTCGTTCGGCCCGAAGCGGTTGAGGAAGAACTTGAGTTCCTCGGAATACAGCGGGTTGAGCGGCAGCAGGTCCTTGATGGTGTTGATGATGGCGATGGAATAGGCGCGGATTTCCTCGGAATCCGGCTTGCCGGTCTCGTTCGGATATTCAACCCTGACCTTGTAGGGCGCCGTCTCCGACAGCCACTCGACGATGCGGAAACGCCGCGTGCCTTCGGCGATGAACTGCATCTTGCCATCGGTGCGCACCGGATGATGAATCCGCACCACGGTGCCGATGCTGTAGAAATCCGCCCGTTTCACGTCGTCGGTGTTGTCGGGTTTGACCAGCACCAGACCCACCATGTGGTGCGCGGTCTCGCCGATGGCTTCCACCGTCGACAGCCACGGCGCTTCGTTCATCAGCAGCGGCAGGGTTTGCGCCGGAAAAAACGGCTTTTCGGTCAGCGGCAGCAGGTAGAGCTCGGCCGGAAGCTCCGGCGAGGTCGGCAACTGGCGATTATCGGACAGGACTTCGCCTTCTAGTGCAGCGTCATTGGGCATGGTCTGGTCTTCTTAATCCAGGCAACAGGATTAGAAAGTATCGGGCCGATCTCCCCGATTTCAAGGTCGGGGCAGCTAGGGCCTTAGCGGAATGTCCCCGACCGCGTCCGCTGGCCGGACAGGATCATCAGTTCGACCCGGCGCTGCATGCACGCCCTTACCCGTTTCGTTGGCGACAGGCGCGCCCTCAATTGCGCTGGTAGATGTCCTCGAAGCGCACGATGTCGTCTTCACCCAGATAGGTACCCGACTGCACCTCGATCATGTGCAGGTCGATCTTGCCGGGGTTTTCCAGCCGGTGCGTCGTGCCGAGCGGAATGTAGGTCGACTGGTTCTCGGTCAGCAGCGTGACTTCGGCGCCGCAGGTGACGCTTGCGGTGCCTGACACCACGATCCAATGCTCGGCGCGATGGTGATGCATCTGCAGGCTGAGTTTCTCGCCCGGCTTGACCATGATGCGCTTGACCTGGAAACGCTCGCCCTCGTCGATGCCTTCGTACCAGCCCCATGGGCGGTAGACCTGCTTGTGTACCAGGTGCTCGCAGCGCTTTTCGGCCTTGAGGCGATCGACCAGCTTCTTCACGTCCTGCACCTGGTCCTTGTGCGCCACCAGCACCACGTCGGCGGTTTCCACCACAACCAAATTCGATACGCCGAGCATCGCCACCATGCGGGTTTCGGCGCGAACGAAATTGTTTTGGGCGTTTTCCAGCATGACGTCGCCGCGGGTGGCGTTGCCCTGCCCGTCCTTCTGCGCCACGTCCCACAATGCGGTCCAGGCGCCGATGTCGTTCCACGCGATGTCAGCCGGCACCACGACGGCGCGGCGGGTGTGCTCCATCACCGCGTAGTCGACCGATTCCGACGGGCAGGCCTCGAATTCGGTGGGCGCGAGCCGCACGAAATCGAGATCGGGCATGGCGGCATCGAGCGCGGCACGGCAGGCGTCGAGAATGTCGGGGCGCAGGGCCTGCAGTTCATCGAGAAAATCCGAGGCGCGGAACAGGAACATGCCGCTGTTCCAGAAATAGTCGCCGGAATCAACATACTGCTGGGCGGTGGCGAGGTCGGGCTTCTCGACGAACGCTGCGACCTCGTACGCGCCCGCGCTATTCACCAATTGCGCACCTTTGCGGATGTAACCGTAGCCGGTTTCAGGGGTGGCGGCGACGATGCCGAAGGTGGCGAGGTGGCCGTTCTGCGCTGCCTGCGCCGCGATGCGGATGGCAGCATGAAACGCTGCCACGTCGCCGATCAGGTGGTCGGCGGGCAGCACCAGCATCAGCGCGTCGGGGTCGTCGCGCGACAGCATCAGCGCGGCCACGGCAATCGCGGGCGCGGTGTTGCGGCCTACCGGCTCCAGCACGATGGCGCGCGGCTGGGCGCCGATCTGGCGCATCTGCTCGGCGATCATGAAGCGATGCTCGACGTTGCACACCATCAGCGGTGCGGCCATTTCAGGCATGTCTGACAAGCGGCTGACCGTGTCCTGCAACAGGCTGTGGTCGCTGGCGAGTGGCAGCAGCTGCTTGGGCAAGGCCGCGCGGGACAAGGGCCACAGGCGGGTGCCCGAGCCCCCGGAAAGAATCACGGGATGGATAGTGGTCATGTCGTGTGCTCGCTAAAAATTATTTCGTTGTCTGAGGCAGGTTCTGTTGCAGACACAGGGCCAGCGCGGTTTCCCAATCGGGCAGCCGCACGCCGAACGTCGCCGCCAGCTTGTCGCAGTCCAGCTGTGAGTTGGCCGGGCGCGCCGCGGGTGTAGGGTAGCCGGAGGTCGGAATCGCGGTGAGGCTTGCAAGCCGCCCTTCACCCGTACTGGCCAGATGCGCCAGAATCGCCGCCGTGAAGCCATGCCAGCTGGTGCGCCCGCCACAGCTCAAATGATAGATGCCCGAGCTTGCAGCCTGATCGGGCCGGTCCAGCCAGCGCGCAATCACCAAAGCCGTCGCCTCGGCGATCATACGCGACCAGGTCGGCGCGCCAAACTGATCGTCGACCACCGCGATGGAATCGCGCTCGCGCAGCAGCCGCTGCATGGTCAGCAGGAAATTGCGGCCGCGCAGGCCGTACACCCAACTGGTGCGCAGGATCAGGTGCGGGATGCCGGCACCTGCGACGGCCGCTTCCCCGGCCAGCTTGCTGGCGCCATACACGCCCAGTGGATTCGGCGCGTCCGCTTCCGTATAGGCGCCCAGCTTGCGCCCGTCGAACACGTAGTCGGTTGAAAAATGCACCAGCGGAATCCCGCACGCCGCCGCAGCCTGCGCGAGCTCGCCCGGCGCTGCAGCGTTGATGGCGTGCGCCAGAGCGGGCTCGGACTCGGCCTTGTCGACTGCGGTGTAGGCGGCCGGATTGACGATCAGATCGGGCGCGATCATGTCCAACTTGCGGCGGATGCCTGCCGTGTCGGCCAGATCCAGCATGCCGCGGTCGGCGGCAATCACTTCGCCCAGCGGCGCCAGCGTGCGCTGCAATTCCCAGCCCACCTGGCCATTGACGCCGGTCAACAGGATCCTCACGCAAACACCTCGCATTCGGCGAGCGGCAGGCCGGCCTGGTCCTTGGCGGACAGCAGCGGTTCGCCGCCCGGCCAGGCGATCTTGAGCGCCGGATCGTTCCACAGCAGGCAGCGCTCGAACTGTGGCGCGTAGTAGTCGGTGGTCTTGTAGAGGAAGTCGGCGTAGTCGGACAGCACCAGAAAACCGTGCGCGAATCCGGGCGGGATCCACGCCATCTGGTGCGTCTCGGCCGTCAGATGCATCGTGGCGACGCGGCCGAAATGCGGCGAGCTGCGGCGCAGGTCGACTGCCACGTCGAGCACCTCGCCCGCCACCACGCGCACCAGCTTGCCCTGCGGCTGGCTGATCTGGTAGTGCAGGCCGCGCAGCACGCCCCTTGCGGAGCGCGAGTGGTTGTCCTGCACGAACTCGGCGTCGATGCCGATCGCGGAAAAGGCCTTGCGGTTGTAGCTCTCGAAAAAAAAGCCGCGCGCGTCGCCGAACACCTTGGGGCGCAGCAGCAGCACGTCGGGATGCTGGGTCGCGATCACCTGCATCAGAACACCCGGTCGTTCAGCACGTCGAGCAGATAGCGTCCGTAGCCGGTTTTCAGCAAGGGCTGCGCCAACGCCTCAAGCTGCGCGGCGTCGATGAAGCCCTGGCGGTAGGCGATTTCTTCGGGGCAGGCGATTTTCAGCCCCTGCCGCTTCTCGATGGTCTGGATGTAGAGCGCCGCCTCGATCAGCGAATCGTGGGTGCCGGTGTCGAGCCAAGCCTGGCCGCGCCCCATCACCTGCACGTCGAGTTCGCCCCAGTCG
>DASTEA010000159.1:0-6150 GCA_035710075.1 Thiobacillus sp. | reverse complement strand
TTTCGACCCGGCGACCGGCGTCGCCGAAAAATCCGGCGGCAAACCGACCTACACGCAGGTGTTCGGCGATTGGCTGTGCGACATGGCCGCCGCCGACACGCGGCTGGTCGGCATCACGCCGGCGATGCGCGAAGGCTCCGGCCTGGTGCGCTTCTCGGAGGAATATCCGAAGCGCTATTTCGACGTCGGCATCGCCGAGCAGCACGCACTGACCTTTGCCGCCGGGCTGGCCTGCGAGGGCGTAAAACCGGTGGTGGCGATCTATTCGACCTTCCTGCAGCGCGCCTACGACCAGTTGATCCACGACATCGCCCTGCAGGATCTGCCGGTGATGCTGGCGATCGACCGCGCCGGGCTGGTCGGCGCCGACGGCCCCACCCATGCCGGCAGCTTCGACCTGTCCTTCCTGCGCTGCATTCCCAACATGCTGATCGCCGCGCCCTCCGACGAGAACGAGTGCCGCCGCCTGCTGACCACGGCCTTTCTGCACAACGGCCCGTCTGCGGTACGCTACCCGCGCGGCAGCGGCGCCGGCGCCGCGATCGAACCCGGCCTTGACCCGCTCGAAATCGGCAAGGGTGTGCTGCGCCGCAGCGGCCGCAAGGTGGCGCTGATCGCCTTCGGCAGCCTGGTCGCACCCGCGCTGGCTGCCGCCGAGGCACTCGATGCCAGTGTGGCCGATATGCGCTTCGTGAAACCGCTGGACATCGACCTGCTGCGCGAACTGGCGCAAAGCCACCGCCTGCTGGTCACGCTGGAAGAAAACGCGGTGGCGGGCGGCGCCGGCGCCGGAGTGGCCGAGGCGCTCGCCGAACTCGGCATCCCGGTGCCCGTGCTGCACCTGGGGCTGCCCGACACCTTCATCGAACATGGCGACCCGGTCCGGATGCTGGCCGGCTGCGGGCTCGACGCGGCGGGGATCGAACATGCGGTGCGCCGGCGGATAACCCTATTACCTGAGTAGTTTACTCAACTATTCTGGCAGTTTATACTTGGTCTAAACTGCATCCACCATCAGGAGCCCGCCATGAACCAGATTTGCGACACTGCCGTTTGCATGCCAGACGTGCAAAGCTCGGCTGACACCCGTCAAATCGCCATCGACAAGGTCGGCATCAAGAGCATCCGCCATCCGGTTCGGGTGGCGGACAAGAACGACGGCGTCCAGCACACCATCGCCAACTTCAACATGTACGTGTACCTGCCGCACAATTTCAAGGGCACGCACATGTCGCGCTTCATCGAAATTCTCAACACGCGCGAGCGCGAGATTTCGGTCGAGAACTTCGAAGACATGCTGCGCCAGATGGTCGAACGCCTGGAAGCCGAATCGGGCTACATCGAGATGACCTTCCCCTACTTCATCAACAAGGCCGCGCCCATCTCCGGCGTGGAGAGCCTGATGGATTACGAAGTCACCTTCGTCGGCGCGATCGAGAACGGTCAGTACACCCACACCACCAAGGTGCTGGTGCCGGTGACCTCGCTGTGCCCGTGCTCGAAGAAAATCTCCGACTACGGCGCGCACAACCAGCGCTC
Source organism: Thiobacillus sp. (assembly GCA_035710075.1). GTDB lineage: Bacteria > Pseudomonadota > Gammaproteobacteria > Burkholderiales > Thiobacillaceae > Thiobacillus. The sequence goes on along the minus strand of DASTEA010000159.1, from coordinate 4,611 downwards.
GCACGTCACCGTCTCGGCCAAAACCAACGGCTTCCTGTGGATCGAGGACCTGGTGCGCAAGGTCGAGGACCAGGCCTCGTGCGAACTCTTCGGCCTGCTGAAGCGGCCGGACGAGAAATACGTCACCGAGCGCGCCTACGACAACCCGAAATTCGTCGAGGACATCGTGCGCGACGTCGCCGCCGCGATGAACGCCGAGCCGCTGATCGACTCGTACGTGGTGGAAGCTGAGAACTTCGAATCCATCCACAATCACAGCGCGTACGCGGTGATCGAGCGGGACAAGACGAAGCAGTAAATTCCGCCTCCTCAAAAAAACAAGGCCTGCAATCGCAGGCCTTGTTGCGTTCGGAAATGACCGGGGTCAGTAGCGCTGGATCAGCGTCATGGTCTGGCCGTCGCGCTTCATTTCCATCCGGTTCAGAAAACTCATCCCCAAGAGCGGCACGTTGAGGCCGCTCTCCACCACCATGCCGTCCACCTCGTTCAGCGTAATGCTGCCGACCTTGACCGTGTTGAACTTGACGCGCCAGGCCGGTACCACGCCCGCGGCGGTGCCGACGCGGACGGCTTGGCCCGACTTGTAGTCGAGCCCGATGCGACGGGCTTCAGCCGCGCTGATGGCGATTGCAGTGGCGCCGGTATCGACCAGGAAACTCACCGGATAGCCGTTGAGCGAACCGGCCGCGGAGAAATGGCCGCGCGCATCGGCCGCAAGCGAAACGCTCGGGCGCTCAGCCGTCGTCGCACCGCCGGCAAACGACTGCCCCATGCCCAAGGTGCGGCGCTTGCCGTCGACGTCGAAACTGGCGCTACCCGAATCCGCAGCGAGCAGTTTCACCCCCTGAACCGTCTGCCCCGCACTCAGCGTGCGCGGCTTGCCGCCGTCGATGCTGACGATGGCCTTGTCCTTGAACAATCCCATCACTGAAACGCTGGTCGCCCAGGCCGCCGTGCAGGCAATCGAGCCTGCGGCTATGATAGTTGCGATTGATTTGTTGCCGAGAGCCATCATGGATCCTGTTCTGATTTTTCGTCATTCCCCCACCGAAGGGCCGGGGTATTTCGCAACGTTTCTGGATCGCCACGGCATCCCCTGGCAACTGGTGCGCATCGATGCCGGAGACGCCGTACCCGAAAACCTTAACGGCATTTCCGGCGTCTGCTTGATGGGCGGACCGATGAGCGTGAACGACGATCTGCCCTGGATTCCGCCCCTGCTGGCGCTGATCCGCCAGGCGGTCGCGGCGGACATTCCGGTGATCGGTCACTGTCTGGGCGGGCAACTGATGGCGAGGGCGCTGGGCGGCAGCGTTGGCGCCAACCCGGTCAAGGAGATCGGCTGGGGCGAGGTCCGCGTCACCGATGCCGACGCCGCCCGCCCCTGGCTGGGCGAAGCCGAAGCGCCGATGCTGGCGTTCCACTGGCATGGCGAAACCTTCTCCCTGCCGCCGGGCGCCACCCGCATCCTCGAAAGCGCCTGGTGCGCCAACCAGGCCTTTGTGCTGAACGACCGCCACATCGGCATGCAATGCCATGTCGAAATGACGCCCGAACTCATCGCCAACTGGTGCGACAACGGCGCCGCCGAAATCGCCGCCAGCGACAGTCCCGCCGTGCAGTCGCCCGCCGCCATCCAGGCGGATGTTTCCGCCCGCACGGCGGCACTGCACCAACTGGCGGACAAAATTTATTCCCGCTGGATTCAAGGGCTTAGTAAAAAAACCACGTTGGGGTCCCGGGAAGACGCTGGACAGCCGCATCGCGCGGCGTAGGATAAGACCCGGAGTCACATCCAGATTGAAAGCACCATCAGAAAACGGAGGATTTATGCAAAACGTCGATTACGCCAACTTCGATTTCGGCGAACGCCTGAACGGCTTCATCCATGAAGTCATGAATTACGGCGGTGCGCCCCGCACCGAGGCCGACCTCACCGAAGGCCAGAAAGTCTTCGTCCGCGCAGTCAAGCGCGAGATGGTCAAATACGCCGACCCCAACCGCCAGGGCTACCCGCACAACCTGCTGGAGCAGATGGAGTCCTTCACTCGAACCGTTGGTGACCTGCACAACTCCTACTTCGATTCGGGCATGCGCAAGGTCAGCGACTGTCTCTACAACCGCTGGAAAATGCTCTACGAAGAAACCAAAAAGCTGGCTGCCTCCGGCGCCGACACCAAACCCGCCTGGGTTGACGTCATCAAGACCGAGCAGACCGACATGCCCGCGTTCTTTGACGCATAAGCAATTGTTTTAGAACATGAAAGCCCGGTTGCCCGGGCTTTTTTGTTGTCTTAATCTAGTATCAAACCCACTTATCCTCAAATAAAAATAAAGGATTATTCAGGCGCCAGGCCCGGTGCTATGCTGCTTCGACTGAATAACCCCACAAAATCTGAGGAGACAGCATGTCCAAACTCGTACGCCCACACGGTGGCGGTGAACTCAAACCCCTCCTGCTGACGGGCGACGCGCTCGCTGCCGAAAAAGCCCGCGCAGCCTCGCTGCCCAAGGTCAAGATGACCTCACGCGAAACCGGCGACCTCATCATGATGGGCATCGGCGGCTTCACCCCGCTGGAAGGCTTCATGACTCATGCCGACTGGGAAGGCGTGTGCGACGGCTACAAGATGGCCAACGGCCTGTTCTGGCCGATCCCGGTCACCCTCTCCACCGATGAGGTGACCGCCCAGAGCATCAAGGTCGGCGACGATGTGGCGCTGGTCGACGGCGAAACCGGCGAGATCATGGGCACCATGAAAATCACCGAGAAATACGCCATCGACAAGGCGCACGAGTGCATGCAGGTCTACAAGACCACCGACCTCGAGCATCCCGGCGTGAAGATGGTGATGGACCAGGGCCCGGTCAACCTCGCCGGCCCGGTCAAGGTGCTGTCCACCGGCAACTTCAAGGAAGAGTACGGCGACCAGTTCATGACCCCCGCCGAAACCCGCGCGGCCTTCGAGAAAATGGGCTGGTCCAAGATCGCTGCGTTCCAGACCCGCAACCCGATGCACCGTTCGCACGAGTACCTGGCCAAGATTGCCATCGAAACCATGGACGGCGTGCTGATCCACTCGCTGCTCGGCGCGCTGAAGCCGGGCGACATCCCCGCCGAAGTGCGTTCCGAAGCCATCTCCACCCTGATCGACAACTACTTCGCCCCCAACACCGTGATCCAGGCCGGCTACCCGCTGGACATGCGCTATGCCGGTCCGCGCGAAGCCCTGTTGCACGCGCTGTTCCGCCAGAACTACGGTTGCTCGCACCTGATCGTCGGCCGCGACCACGCCGGCGTCGGCGACTACTACGGACCTTTCGACGCGCAGAAGATTTTCGACGAGATCCCCAAGGACGCGCTCGAAACCAAGAACATGAACATCGACTGGACCTTCTGGTGCAACAAGTGCGGCGGCATGGCCTCGCAGCGCACCTGCCCGCACACCAAGGACGACCGCATCCTGCTGTCCGGCACCAAGGTGCGTTCGATGCTGTCCGAAGGCCAGGATCTGCCGGTCGAATTCAGCCGTCCCGAAGTCGCCAAGGTGCTGCAGAAGTACTACGCCGGCCTGACCGCGGAACAAAACGTCAAGGTCGAACTGAAAGGCCACTCGGCCAAGTGAAGATTTTAGGACACGAGCCTACCGGAAGCGGATTCGCGACACGCCCCGGCCAAGGACGGGTTCAGTTCTAATCGGACCGCGACGTACGCGGATTGTTAGCTAACTTTAGGAGACTGTAATGCCAACCTATGTTCGTACCGACAAGTGCGACGGCTGCAAGGGTCAGGACAAGACCGCCTGCATGTACATCTGCCCGCACGACCTGATGAAACTGGACAAGGACGGTTCGGAAACCGGCCACGCCATGCGCGCGTTCAACCAGGAGCCCGAGCAGTGCTGGGAGTGCTATTCGTGCGTGAAGATCTGCCCGCAGCAGGCCATTGAAGTCCGCCACTACGCCGACGTCGTGCCGCTGGGCGGCATGGTGCAGCCGCTGCGCGGTTCCGATTCCATCATGTGGACGATCAAGTTTCGCAACGGTACGCTGAAGCGCTTCAAGTTCCCGATCCGTACCACGCCCGAAGGCTCCATTGACTGCTACGGCGGCAAGCCCATGCCCAAAATGGCTGAAATCGAATCCACGGGTTCATTCACCCGGGACATGATGGGTGGTTTCCGTGCCGGCAACCCTGCCGAACTGATCCGTAAGTAATCCAGGTTTAATTTGAAAGAGGTGTGAAATGGCTGGAGAATTTGGTAATCCCGAAGTTGTCCAAGAGGATGTGGACATCCTCCTGATCGGTGGCGGTATGGCTTGTTGCGGTGCTGGCTACGAAGTCATGCGCTGGGCAGATGCTGCCAAGGCCGAGATGGGCATCGATCTGAAAATCAAGCTGGTCGACAAGGCCGCGATGGACCGTTCCGGCGCCGTGGCGCAGGGTCTGTCCGCGATCAACACCTACATCGGCTCCGAGCAGGACCCCGCCGACTACGCCCGCATGGTCTCCAACGACCTGATGGGCATCACCCGCGACGACCTGGCCTACGACCTCGGCCGCAACGTGGATGATTCCGTGCACCTGTTCGAGGAATGGGGTCTGCCGAT
>DASTEA010000158.1:0-3812 GCA_035710075.1 Thiobacillus sp. | reverse complement strand
AGCATGAGCGCAAACCATAGCAGGGCGCTGGCCGCGCCGCGCCGCAGGCTGAACAGTCCGGCTGCACCCAGCAGGGCCAGCGGCAGCAACAGAACCAGACCTTGCTCCTCGCCGGGGTGGGCGGCCAGGGCGTACAGGCCGAGCAAGCCAACCAGCGCGCCGAGCGGCAGCACCATGCCGGGCGTGCGCCACTGGCGCCGGTTGTGGTACAGCCCCCAGGCCGCCAGCGGCCACGCCGGCCAGGCGTACCAAGCCAGAATGCTGGGGTAGTAAGTTGGGCGAAGGCCATCGCCACCCAGCCAGCGCTGCAGGTTGAGCACGCGCACGAACGGGATCGCCTGCGTGGCGAGATATGCCAGCCATGCCGCGCTTGCGATAAACGCGAGACCCACCCCCCACAGCAACGCGCGACGCGCCGCCGCAGAACGGTAATCTTCAAGCAACAAGGGCAGCAGTCCCGCCAGCACCAGGATCAACACCGCTTCCGCCACGCCGCCGGCAAGCAGCATGAGCGTCGCCCCAATACCCAGCGCCCAGCCGCTGCGCGCGTTCTGCGGCAAGCTGGCCAGGCCATACAGCATGATCGCGGCGGCGGCGAACTGCGCGGTATAGGCATTGAGCTCGTGGCCGCGCACCAGCAAGCCCACGCAGCCCAGCAGCGTCAGCGCCGCAGCCCAGCCGGCATCTTCACCATACAGCGCACGCGCGGTGCGTGCGACAAAAAACAGCGCCAGCCCGATGAACACGCCGGAGGCCAGTCGCGCACCATCGGGCAAGGCCAGTATGGGCGAAGTAAGCCAGGCGGTCGCGGTCGCCACCCAGTAATACAGAGGCGGCGTGGCCGTTGCAGCCTGCGGCGCAACGTCGTTTTGCAACAGCAGCCACAACTGCACGAAATGGTCGCCGTCGCCGCCCTTCCACGGTGCGTGTCCAACCAGACCCGGCAGCAGCCAGGCTGCACAGAGCAGCAGCAGTCCAAACTGCGAAAGGGGCAGGCGCTTACTGAACAATTTTGAGGAGCTGGCCCGCTTTCGGCTCGCCGCTTGGGTAGAGGGCATTCATCAGGCGCAGCTGGCTTTCGGCGTCGGCGCCCAGCGGCGACTGCCGCGCCAGCCTTGCCATTGTCGTGTCGGGCTGTGCCGTGACCAGTTTCAGCACGTAAGGCCGGGCAGCACGCCGCTCGGCCGGGGTGATCGCGCGAAAGCTGTTGATCGCCGCACGCAGGGTGGCGCGTTCACGGTCGTAGGCCGGCTTGTCCCTGGCCATGCCGGCGATCAGGTACTGCGTGCCGCTGAACACCACGGCCGCCACCACCACCGGCTTGCCCGCTTGCGCGCCGGCCGCGAATGCCGCCGGATAGCCGCTGAGCTTGCCGCTATCGTAGCGCGCGCCGGGGTCGAGCTTAATGCCTTTTTGCAGCGTTTCCAGCGGCTTGTCGCTCTTCGGTCCCTGCTGCAGCTCGACCAGCGCATCGCCCTGGGGATTCGTCGCCACCACCCGGTCGGGGCGGTTCTGCACGCGCCAGCCTGGCGGGAACTGGACCGCCAGTCCGAGCTTTTCGTGCAGCAGCATGTTGTTTCGGATCAGGCCCTGATCGGGACTGTCACCGAAATAGACGCCCGCCATTTTCTGCAGGTAGTCGCTGCGCCCCTCGCGCGGATTGGCGACGATGTACGGGTTCGCCGCAGCCACCACCTGCTTGAGGCGTTTGTCATTGCTGGGGTGGGTCTCGAAAGTGCCGTGATAGGTGCGCGGCGGGCGGCCGTCGCCCTTCGCCTGCTCGGCGGCGAACAACTCCTGATTTTTCAGCACGCCAATGACGTCGATCATCGCCTGCGGGTTGTAGCCGGTCTTCGCCAGATATTCGGCGCCGAGGCGGTCGGATTCCAGCTCGTGCTCGCGGCCGTAGCCCGCGGTCCAGGCCTGCGCCAGCGTCTGCAGCAGGGTGGCGCCCGCCTGATTGCCCATCCCCGGAACCAGGATCGATCCCAGCACTGCGCCCAATCCGGCCGCAGTGGACGCGCTGTGCTGGCGCACGCCGTGACGCGCGGTCACGTGGCCGATTTCGTGGCCGAGCACGCCCGCCAGCTCGGCCTCGGAATTCAGATACGTCATGATGCCGCGCGTGAGATAGACATAGCCGCCGGGCAGCGCAAAGGCGTTGACGTCGGGACTGTCTACTACGGTGAAATGCCAATCCAGGTGCGGGCGCTGGCTTTGCCCCGCCAGCCGCTCGCCGACCTCGCTCACGTAGGCCTGCAGCGCCGGATTATCCAGCGCGGCATATTCCTTCAGCACATCCTGGTGAGCCTGCGCGCCCAGCTCGATTTCCTGCTGCTCCGACATCAGCACGAAGTCCTTGTCGCCGGTGACCGGGTTTTGCGCGCAATGGGTCAGCGCCAGCGCGCCCAGCACAACGATTGCAATGTGGCGAAAGGCTTTGGGGTTCACGTGAGACGCTCCTCAGGTTGCGGTGCCCGAAATGATACCGTTGCCGCGCCGCAAAAAAGCAAAAAGCGGCCAAAGCCGCTTTTCGGATGCATGACGCTGTCCGGCTTAGTTCATGCCGCGGTTGATTTAATGCCGTAGCGCTGACGGAACTTCTCGACGCGACCCGCGGTGTCGACGATCTTCTGCTTACCGGTATAAAACGGATGGCAGGATGCGCAGACTTCCACATGCAGGGCGTCTTTGCCCAGCGTGGAACGGGTTTTGAAGGTGTTGCTGCAGGAGCAGGTCACGGTCACTTCAGTGTAATCGGGGTGAATGCCGGCTTTCATGGCAATTCCTTAAAATGGGTTGAATTCGGAGAACGCGGGAGTATAGCGGAGACACGCGCTCCGATCAACCCCGCCGCATCGAGTCAAAGAACTCGCTGTTGTTTTTCGTCGCACGGATCTTGTCCAGCAGAAACTCCATCGCCTCCATGTCGTCCATCGGATACAGCAGCTTCCTGAGCACCCACACCTTCTGCAGGATGTCGGGCGGCAGCAGGAGTTCCTCGCGGCGGGTGCCGGAGCGGTTGACGTTGATAGCGGGGTACTGGCGCTTCTCGGCCATCTTGCGGTCGAGGTGGATTTCGAGGTTGCCGGTGCCCTTGAATTCCTCGTAGATCACGTCGTCCATGCGGCTGCCGGTGTCGACCAGCGCGGTGGCGATGATGGTGAGGCTGCCGCCTTCCTCGATGTTGCGCGCGGCGCCGAAGAAGCGCTTCGGCTTCTGCAGCGCGTTGGCGTCGACGCCGCCGGTGAGCACCTTGCCGGAGGCGGGCTGCACCGCGTTGTAGGCGCGCGCCAGGCGGGTGATGGAATCGAGCAGGATCACCACGTCCTTCTTGTGTTCGACCAGGCGCTTGGCGCGATCGATCACCATTTCCGCCACCTGCACGTGGCGGCTGGCGGGTTCGTCGAAAGTCGAGGCGATGACTTCGCCGCGCACGGTGCGGCTCATTTCGGTCACCTCCTCCGGGCGCTCGTCGATCAGCAGCACGAACAGCACGACGTCGGGATGGTTGGAGGTGATGGCGTGGGCGATGTGCTGCAGCATCACCGTCTTGCCGGTCTTGGGCGGCGCCACCAGCAGGCCGCGCTGGCCCTTGCCGATCGGCGCGACGATGTCGATCACGCGGCTGGTGATGTTTTCCTCGGCCTTGACGTCGCGCTCCAGCTTGAGCGGCTGGTCGGGGTGCAGCGGCGTGAGGTTTTCGAACAGGATCTTGTTCTTGCTGGCTTCGGGCGGCTCGTCGTTGATTTTGTCGAGCTTGGTCATCGCCGAATAGCGTTCACCGTCCTTGGGGGTGCGGATCTCACCCT
>DASTEA010000157.1:0-4291 GCA_035710075.1 Thiobacillus sp. | reverse complement strand
CAGATCGCGCCCGCTGGTGTCGGCCGCCCGCACGGCGCGCGCCACGACTTCATGCGCATCGCGGAAAGGCGCGCCTTTTTTCACCAGGTAGTCGGCCAGATCGGTGGCGGTGGCGAAGCCCTGCATCACCGCGGCGCGCATCGCGTCGGGCTTCACGGTGATTCCGGTGAGCATGTCGGCGTAAATCGCCAGGGTGTCGGTCAGCGTATCGACGGTGTCGAACAGCGGCTCCTTGTCTTCCTGGTTGTCTTTGTTGTACGCCAGCGGCTGGCCCTTCATCAGCGTGAGCAGGGCGACCAGATGGCCGTTGACGCGGCCGGTCTTGCCGCGCACCAGTTCCGGCACGTCGGGATTTTTCTTCTGCGGCATGATGGAAGAACCGGTGCAGAAGCGGTCGGCCAGGTCGATGAAGCCGAAGCGCGGACTCATCCACAGGATCAGTTCCTCCGACAGGCGCGACAGGTGCGTCATCACCAAGGCCGCTGCGGCGGTAAATTCGATGGCGAAGTCGCGGTCGGAGACGGCGTCGAGCGAGTTTTCGCACACTGCGTCGAAGCCGAGTTGCTCAGCGACAAATTGGCGGTCGATCGGGTAGCTGGTGCCGGCCAGCGCAGCAGCGCCCAGCGGCAGGCGGTTGACGCGGCGGCGGCAGTCGGCCATGCGCTCGGCGTCGCGCGCCAGCATTTCGAAATAGGCCAAGAGGTGGTGGCCGAAGGTCACCGGCTGCGCCACCTGCAGGTGGGTGAAGCCGGGCATTACGGTGTCGGTGTGCTGTTCGGCCAGGTCGACCAGCGAGGTCTGGCAGGCGCGGAGCCCGGCCAGAATGCGGTCGATCGCGTCCCGCAGGTAGAGACGGATATCGGTCGCCACCTGGTCGTTGCGCGAGCGCCCGGTATGCAGGCGCTTGCCGGCATCGCCGATTTTTGCGGTGAGCGCGGCTTCGATGTTGAGGTGGACGTCTTCCCTGTCGAGCGACCAGCTGAATCCGCCGGCGCGAATCTCGGCCAGCAGTTCGGCCATGCCGCGCTGAATCGCGGCGAGGTCGTCCTTGGACAGGACGCCGACGTGGTGCAACATGCCGGCGTGCGCCAGCGAACCCTGAATGTCGAACTCGGCCAGCCGATAGTCAAAGGCGATGGACGCAGTGTAGCGTTTGACGATTTCGGAAACCGGCTCGGAAAAGCGGCCGGACCAGGCGGCGGGTGCGTCTGGCGGCGTCGATGACGTGCTCATGAGGTGAAAGCGGGGAATGAAAAGAAAGAATCATAACAACCGGCAGGTCGAATTGCCGAACTTCTGTCACCTCGGGGTGAACCTGCGCATCGCGCTGACGGTGGAAGCGGCCTTGGTTGCCGGGGTGGTGGCGCGGGCACCGGATGCGCAGGCGTTCTGGGCGGAATTCATTGCGCTGTCTGCGCTGGCGCAGCCGGCCCTGTTGCTGGCCCTGCTCGCCCTGTGCGCGGCGGGGCGCCGATTGCGTGATCTGCCCTATCGTGCCGGCGTGGGATTGACGCTGGCGCTGGGGATGGCGGTGCCGGGGCTGGCGGCGCTGTGGCTGCCCCCGCTGCTGGCTGGTTCGCAGCAGATTCCGCCGGCCGGCGTGGCGCTGTTTGCGCTGCTGGTCGGCGCGGGCCTGCTGGCCTATTTCAACCTGCGCGCCCGCGCGCTGTCGCCCGCCATCACCGAGGCGCGCCTGCAGGCCTTGCAGGCGCGCATCCGTCCGCATTTCCTGTTCAACAGCCTCAATGCCGTGCTGTCGCTGGTGCGCAGCGACCCGCGCAGCGCCGAGCGCGCGCTGGAAAACATGGCCGACCTGTTTCGCGCCCTGATGGGCGACGCCCGCCAGCTGGCGCCGCTGGAAGACGAAGTCGCGCTCACCCGCGCCTATCTCGAACTGGAGCAGCTGCGCCTGGGCGACCGCCTGCAGGTGGCCTGGCACATCAGCAAGATGCCGGGCGACGCGCTGATTCCGCCGCTGGTGATCCAGCCGCTGGTGGAAAACGCGGTGTACCACGGCATCGAGCCGCAGCCAGAAGGGGGCGAAATCAGCCTCAACATCTACGGCAGCGCCGACAAGGTGCACATCGTGGTGCGCAATCCGATCGCCACCGATGTCAGCCGTCACAAGGGCAACCGCATCGCACTGGACAATATCCGCGAACGCCTGCTGCTGCATTTCGATCTCGACGCCCAGCTCAAGTTGGAACCGCTGGGCGCCGTTTATCAGGTGCACATCGTCATTCCCTATACCTATGAGCACACCCAACCCGCCCCTGCGCGTCCTCATCGTCGATGACGAGGCGCCGGCACGCCACCGCCTGCGCGACGTGCTGGCGGATTGCGCGGGCCAGCTCCAGGTCGATATTGTTGGCGAAGCCGACAACGGTCTGGATGCGCTGAACCAGGTACAGCAGCAGCCGGTCGATGCGGTGCTGCTCGACATCCGCATGCCCGGGATGGATGGTCTGGAATGCGCCGCCCACCTGAACCAGCTGTCGGCCCCGCCCGCCATCATCTTCAGCACCGCCTACGATGCCTACGCCTGTCAGGCATTCGATCTCAATGCCGTCGACTACCTGCTGAAGCCGGTGCGGGTTGACCGCCTGGTGCGCGCCCTGTCGCGGGCGCACCGGCTGAATGCGACGACGCTCGACCATCTGCGCAAGGCGCATCCGAAGGCACGCAGCCACCTGTCGCTCAACGAGAAAGGCCGCATCGTGCTGATCCCGGTGGCGGACATTCTCTATCTCAAGGCGGAACTCAAATACGTCACCGTGCGTACCGCTGCCCGCGAATTTCTGATCGAGGAATCGCTCACCCGGCTGGAAAGCGAATTTGACGATGCCTTCCTGCGCATTCACCGCAACTGTCTGGTCGCTCGCGCGCGCATCCGCGAAATCGGCAAATTGCCCGGTGACGACGACGGCCATTTTCTGCGCCTGGATGGACTGGATGAGCGGCTGATGGTGAGCCGGCGCCAGTACTCCGCCCTGCGCGAAAAAATAAACTCAAATTAAACAATATGTTAGGTTGCGACTACAACTAAAGTTGTATAGCCAAGTTTCATTCCCCTACGTAGTATGAACTGGCTTGCATTACCACCGCAGGCAAGTTCTCCGCAACGAGGGGCGTGTCTCCTCCATCGGCCGGGTTCGCGAGAATCCGGCTTTTTTTTGTCCGCACTCGTATCATGTCGACCATGAAAAACGACTCTCCGGACCTCACCGAAACCGAACTGGCCAGCGAAACCGTCTTCAAGGGGCGGCTGATGCACGTCAAACGCGACCGCGTGCGCCTGCCCGATGGACGCGAATCGACGCGCGAATACATCGTCCATCCGGGCGCCGTCGTCATCATCCCGGTATTCGACAACGGCGACCTGCTTTTGGAGCGCCAGCACCGCTACCCGCTGCACCGCGACTTCATTGAACTGCCGGCGGGCAAGATCGACCTCGGCGAGAACGACCTCACCTGCGCGAAGCGCGAACTGGAAGAGGAAACCGGCTACACAGCGAAGGAATGGCGCGAGGTCACCACCATCTATCCCTGCATCGGCTATTCGGACGAGCGGCTGGCGTTCTACCTGGCGCGCGGGCTCACGCAAGGCAAGCACGGCCGCGACCACGACGAATTCCTGGAAATCCTGCGGGTGCCGTTCAGCGAGGCGATGGACTGGCTGCGCAACGGCAGGATCTGCGAAACCAAGACCGTGATCGGGCTGTTCTGGCTGGAGAAGATGCAGCAGCAGGGCTGGTAGCCGGAGCGGGCAGCTAGCCAGGGTCCGGCAAGCGGTCAGCCGGGCGTGTAGGCCAGGTTCGGCGCCAGCCAGCGCTCCGCTTCTTCCAGCGTCCAGCCCTTGCGGCGGGCGTAGTCCTCGACCTGGTCGCGCTCGATCTTGGCCACGGCGAAGTACTGGCTGTCGGGGTGCGACAGGTAGAAGCCCGACACCGCGGCGCTCGGCCACATGGCGAAGTTTTCGGTCAGCACCACGCCGATGGCGGCGGTCGCGTCGAGCACCTCGAACAGCGGCGCTTTTTCGCTGTGCTCGGGGCAGGCGGGGTAGCCGGGGGCGGGGCGGATGCCCTGGTATTTTTCCCCGATCAGGTCGTTGTTGCTGAGCGCTTCCTCGCTTGCATAGCCCCAGAACTCGCGGCGCACGCGCAGGTGCAGGTGCTCGGCGAAGGCTTCGGCGAGGCGGTCGCACAGCGACTTGAACAGGATCGCGGAGTAGTCGTCGTGCGCGGCCTCGAAAGCCTTGGCGCGTTCGTCCTCGCCGATTCCGGCGGTGACG
>DASTEA010000156.1:0-5283 GCA_035710075.1 Thiobacillus sp. | reverse complement strand
GACGGCGTTTTCCAGCGTGGTCCATTCGTGCTCGACGTAGCCGGGGTTGTCGCGGGTGAGAAAACGCTTGAATGTGGTGCGCATGTCGGGCGCGTGGCCCTGCGCCACCAGCCAGCGCGCAAAATGCGTGCGCCCCACCATCTGCTTGTTGGTGGCGTAGCCAAAAGCGCCGTCGAAGGCACCGACGATGCCGGATCGCGCCAGATCCTCCGCCATGCGTTGCGCGCGTTCGATGCGCCCGAGGCGAATGCTGTGCAGGCCGGCGGCCAGCTCGGAGTGCGCGGGATCGATACGCAGGCCGACGATATGCACGGTCTGCCCGCCCCAGCTTACCGAGATTTCGACCCCCGCAATCAGCGTCATCCCGGCCTCGTCCGCCGCCGCCCGCGCAGCAGCGATCCCGGCGACGTCGTCATGGTCGGTCAGGGCGAGCGCGTGCACGCCGTTGGCCGCGGCGCGGGCAACCACGTCGGCGGGCGACAACACACCGTCAGACACGTTGGAATGGCAATGCAGATCGATATTGAGCATCGATGATCGGGATCGGGCGACCAGGGCAAAAGCGCTTGGTCAAGAGGGGGAATCATAGCAAAATAAGCGGTCACCCGAATTACAGTGGCCAAAGCGCCTTCTGGATGAAAAAAGCACCATGAAAAAACTGCTGTTCGACCTGTTCCCCGTCATCATCTTTTTCGTCGCCTACAAAATAGGCGATGCCAACGCCGAAGCCACGCGCGCCCTCCTGGCCGGCCTCGGCCTGCCGCAGCCGGTCGGCGTGGACGAAAAGCCCGGCATTTACCTCGCCACCCTGGTCGCCATCGTCGCCAGCTTCGGGCAGATCGGCTGGGTCAAACTGCGCGGCCACAAAGTCGAAACCATGCTGTGGGTCACTCTGGGCATCATCGTGGTGTTCGGCGGCGCCACCCTGTGGCTGCACGACGCGAGCTTCATCAAGTGGAAGCCGACCGTGCTGTACTGGGTTTTCGCGGCCGTCATTTTTGGCGCCGCAGCGATGGGCCGCAACGTCATCAAAAGCCTGATGGGCAAGCAGATGGAACTTCCCGCCCCTGCCTGGGGTCGGTTGAATGCGAGTTGGGGCGGATTTTTTGCCTTCATGGGGCTTGCAAATCTGATTGTCGCCTTCAACTTCTCGACTGACGCCTGGGTCAACTTCAAACTGTTCGGCAGCCTGGGGCTGATGCTGGTGTTTGTGATCGGTCAGAGCATGATGCTGACCAAATATCTGGATAAAGCCGATCTGGGTCAAGCCAAACTGGACAAGGAAGAAAAACAATAATGCTCTATGCCATCGTCGGACAGGATGTGCCCGACAGTCTGAAACAGCGGCTTGCCGCCCGCCCCGCGCATCTTGAACGCCTGCAGGCATTGCAGCAGGCCGCACGCCTGCACTTGGCGGGCCCGTTTCCCAATATCGAAAGCAACGACCCGGGCAGCGCCGGCTTTTCCGGCAGCCTGATCGTCGCCGAATTCGACACGCTGACCGATGCGCAAGCGTGGGCCGATGCCGATCCCTACGTGGCGGCCGGCGTGTATGCCAGTGTCAGCGTCAAACCTTTCAAGAAAGTGTTTCCTCAATGAGCACGACCGATCTGATCCGCCAGCGCCTCGCCGCGCTGGAACCCGAAACCTACACTCTTGAAGACGAAAGCGCCCAGCACAAGGGACATGCCGGTGCCGCCTCGGGCGGTGGGCATTTCCGTCTGACCCTGGTGTCGCCCAAGTTCCGCAACCTTTCCACCCTTGCCCGCCACCGGCTGGTGTACGAAGCCATGGGTGAACTCATGCAGCACGAAATCCACGCGCTGTCGATTACCGCCTTAACCCCTGAAGAACTTTGAAAGGAATCCGCATGCGTGTTGCCCTCCTCCCCGCCATGATCCTGCTGGCCCTTGCTCCGCTGGCGCAGGCACAAACCCCTGCCCCCGCCGCAGCCACCCCTACCTTTGACGCCAGCAAGCCGCTGGCCGTGGTCAACGGCAGGGAAATCCCCGCCTTGTACGGCGAACTGGTCAAGCGTGAAATGGCCCAGGGCCAGCCGGACTCCCCGGAACTCGACGCCCGCGTGCGCGAGTCGCTGATCAATCTGGAACTGCTGTCGCGCGCTGCCCTGGACAAGGGGCTCGACAAGGAGGCCAAATTTGCCGCCGCGCTGGATATCCGTCGCAAGGACATGCTCGCCAAGGCCTATCTGGAGGACTACGTCAAAGCCCACCCGGTAACCGACGCAGAAATCCAGGCCACGTATGACAAGGCCAAAGCGGGGCCGGTTGAACCGCAATACCGCGCACACCACATTCTGGTCAAAACCGAAGCCGAAGCGAAAAAGATCATTGCCGACCTCGGCAAGAAGGCCAAATTCGAGGACCTGGCGAAAAAGCATTCGCAGGACCCCGGCTCTGCCAAGAACGGCGGGGCGCTTGACTGGTCCGATAGGGGTGCGTTCGTGAAAGAATTCTCGGACGCCCTGGTCAGCCTGAAAAAAGGCGAAACCACCAAAACGCCGGTGAAGACGCAGTTCGGCTACCACATCATCCGCCTCGACGAGACGCGCAAGCCGGAGTTGCCGCCGCTGGATGTCGTGCGCGGCGAGATCGTCAAGCAATTGCAGCAACTGCGCATCCGCGACGCCATCGCGGCAACGCGCGCCGATGCAAAAATCGAATAATCAGCTAATAATGATTAGGCGGGGCATCGCTCCGCCTTCACCTGACAGGGAGCCAAACATGGCCAAAGAACATAATCAACTGCAAGATGTCTTCCTCAACACCCTGCGCAAGGAGCGCATTCCGGTGTCGGTGTTTCTCGTCAACGGGATCAAGCTGATGGGTAGGATCGAATCGTTCGACCAGTTCGTGGTGCTGCTGAAGGGCCAGGATCAGGCCGCACAAATGATATTCAAGCACGCCATCTCGACCATTTCACCCTCGCGCGAAGTGGTGCTGCCGCCGCGCGACGCCGCCGCCGAAGCCTAAGCTTTTCTACTCAACGTGAACGGGGAGCAGTCCGGCCGCTGCCTCCGCGTTGACCAGAGCGGCCGCCCCTCCGCGATACACCTGTTTGTGGCGGGCTGGGATCGTGTCGAGCTTGTGCGTGTCTTTCAGGTAAATCACCACATAGGCTTCAGGATGCACGGCCAGCCAGCGCATTAGTTCGGCGCCCTGAAGTTGGATCAGCGGGGCTTCCAGGCGGCCGAGAAACTGATATTGCGCGTGGTATCTCGCGGCATTCACCACCGGCCGCCCTTCGTCCTGCACCTGCTTGATCGCCCGCGCCATCGGCTTGATGTCATACAGGGTATCGAACGAACGCATCGCGGCCGTTTGCACCAGCGCCAGCGTGACGGCCCCCAGCACAGCCAGGTTCAACACCGGCGAGCCCCCCCGCCGCCCGACCACCCAGGCCGCCGCAGCCAGCAGCACCAGCAATCCGCCCGGCCATAGCGACAGTTCGCCGGCAAATGTGCTGGCCGCCCAGATCTTCCCGCTGGCGGCCAGCATCAATACCCCTCCCAGCGCCGCCGCCAGCAAGGCCGGCAGTCCGACGCCGGCGCCCGGACGGTCGGCCAGCGCGCGCGCGGCCAGCAGCGCGAACGCCGGAAACAGCGGCACCAGATAATGCGGCTGCTTGCCACTGACGAAGGAAAACGCGACGAACACCGGCAGCATCCAGGCCAGGCAAAAACGCGTGCCGCGGTCCAGCCCGGTTCTCTTGTGATGCGCCAGCGCCTGCCACAGTCCGGGCCAGACGAACCAGGGAAACAGCGCCAGCGGCAGCAGCGGCAGGTACCACCAGAACGGACGCCGGTGGGCAAACGATTCGACCATGCGGTCGGCCGTTTGCCCCCAGAAAATCGCATTGCGGTAGGCCTCGCCCCCTGCCAGGCCGGCCGGGATCGCCCACATCAGGGCGATCGCCGCCCCCAGCAGCACCGCCAGTCCCACGCCGCCGAACCAGCGAATCCATTTAAGGCCGGGATTCCACCACGGCGCCAGCACGGTGATCGGCAGCACGTTCAGCAGGATGACCGGGCCCTTGGTCAGCACGCCCATGCCAATCGCGATGCCCAGCATGACGAAACCGCGCCGCTTGCCATTGGCGGCACTCACCACGCCGTGCATGCCGAGCACTACCCAGAACGCCAGCATCACGTCGAACATGATCGAGGTGGAAAAGACAATCCACAGCAGCGCGCTCACCAGCACCAGCGCAGCCTGCCCGCCGAGGCCAACACGTTGCGGCCACAGGCGACGAGCGAGCGAATAAGTCAGCAGCAGCACGCCGGCGGAGAACAGCGGCAGCACCAGGCGCGGCCACCAGTCGTTGACGCCGAACAGTGCCCAGCCGGCGTGGAACATCCAGAACAGGAAAGGCGGCTTGTGACTGTAGGGCTCGCCATTCTTGAACGGCACCAGGAAATCGCCGCGCAGCCACATTTCCCACGCCGCGCTGGCATAGCGCGTTTCGTCGACAGGTATCAGCGGGCGCGTCAGCAGCGCCACTGCGGTCAGCGCCGCCAGCAGCAGCAGGCTCAGCAACAGGCCGCGCCCGGAGAAATCAGGGTTTGGTTGGGGAGTCATGATGTAAAGGATCGGTTTCGTCCAGCGCCGCATCGATCTGCGCGTCAAGGCTATGGCCTCGGCGGAAACGGCGGTAAAGCCAGGCACCCAGCGCCCCCGAAAGCAAGAACAGGCCGGCGGCGAGCGCGAGCTTCAAGGCAGGCGCGATGTGAACACCGCTGCCGACCAGCGCGAATGCCAGCGTCTGCGGCAGGTAGCCGAGCAGCGTGCCGGAGAAAAAATGTTTGGGACGGATGCTGGATATCCCTGCGGCCAGATTGGTCAGCAGGTTGTTGCCCACCGGCAACAGGCGGACCAGCACCGTCATGGAAAACGGGTGGTCGCGGATGAAGCGGTCGAAACGCCCGGCGCGTTCGCCCATCCGGGCGTGCAGCAGACCTTTGCCAAACAGGCGCGCGTATCCGAAGCTCAGCATGCAGCCCAGCAGCGCGGCCAGCGCGCCGAGCAGCGTGCCCAAGCCGACGCTGAAGGCATAGCCGCCGAGAAAGGCGATGATCTGGCGCGGCAGGCCGATCGCGGTGAACAGCCCACCCATCAGCAGAAACAGCAGCGCGCCGTTGACGCCGTGGCCGCGCACCCGCGCATCGATCCAGGCCTCGTTGACGCTGTTGCCCAGATCGCTGGACTTGAACAGATAGCCCAGCAGCGCCAGGCTCAACATCAGCGCGAGGCCTTTGAGGATGAC
>DASTEA010000155.1:0-8330 GCA_035710075.1 Thiobacillus sp. | reverse complement strand
GACTCGTCCGCAAACAGCGCCGCCGCGTTGACCAGTTCGTTGAGGTTTTCCAGGCGGTCGGCGCCTTCCTTGTCGGCGCGATAATAGTCCGCCAGCCCGCTGGCCTCGATCATATGGTCGATCGCCTCGGCAAGCGGCAGGCCGCGGGTGGTCTGCTTGATGTCCTCGATCAGTTTGGCGAAGCCGGCCACCTTGCCGCCGCTGGTGCAGGCCGCCTGCCACAGGCTCGCGCCCGCGCGCGCGGCGCCGTCGGCCAGCTGTTCCAGGGTGCGCGCGCCGATGCCGCGGGTGGGGAAATTCACCACCCGCAGAAACGCGCCGTCGTCTTCCGGATTGGTCAAGAGGCGCAGGTAGGCGAGCGCGTGCTTGACTTCCTGGCGCTCGAAAAAGCGCAGCCCGCCATACACCCGATACGGCACGCTGGCCGAAAACAGCGCGTGTTCCAGCACCCGCGACTGCGCGTTGGAGCGGTACAGGAGCGCCATGTCGGACAGGTTCATCCCCTCGCGGTTGAGCGCGCGCACCTCGTCGACCACGAAGCTTGCCTCCTCCTGGTCGGAATAGGCGTGGAACACGCGGATCGGCTCGCCGTCGCCCTCCGCCGTCCACAGGTTCTTGCCGAGGCGGTGCGCGTTCTGCGAGATCAGCGTGTTGGCGGCGGTGAGGATGTTGCCGTGGCTGCGGTAGTTCTGCTCCAGCTTGATCACGTTGCCGTGCGCGAACTCGCGCTCGAACTCGGCCATGTTGGCGGTGTTGGCGCCGCGGAAGGCGTAGATCGACTGGTCGTCGTCGCCCACCGCGAACAGCGCCGCGTGAGGACCCGCAAACAGCTTCAGCCAGCGGTACTGCAGCGTGTTGGTGTCCTGGAACTCGTCGATCAGGATGTGGCGGAAGCGGTCCTGGTAATGCTGCCGCAGCGGCTCGTTGCGGTACAGGAGTTCGTAGGCGCGCAGTAGCAGCTCGGGGAAATCGGCCACCCCCTCGCGCTGGCACTGCGCGTCGTAGGCCTGGTACAGCTCCACCATGCGTATCGAGTAGTCGTCGAACGCCTCGGCGTCGCGCGCGCGCAGCCCGGCCTCCTTGTTGCCGTTGATGAAGCGCTGCACCTTCTTCGGCTCGTATTTCTCGGTGTCGACGTTCATCGCCTTCATCAGCCGCTTGATCGCCGACAGCTGGTCCTGACTGTCGAGGATTTGGAACGACTGCGGCAAGCCGGCCTCGCGGTAATGCGTGCGCAGCAGGCGGTTGGCCAGACCGTGGAAGGTGCCGACCCACATGCCGCGCGTGTTGATCGGCAGCATCGCCGAGACGCGCGTCATCATTTCCTTCGCCGCCTTGTTGGTGAAGGTCACCGCCAGCACCCCCAGCGGCGACACCTGGCCGGTCTGGATCAGCCACACCATGCGGGTGGTCAACACGCGTGTCTTGCCTGATCCTGCGCCTGCCAGAATCAGCGCGGATTCGTGCGGCAGCGTCACCGCGGCGCGCTGTTCGGGGTTGAGGTTTTCCAGCAAGGAGGCAGACATACGGGGGTAGAATCGGGCGATCAATTGCAGAGTATAAAGGGCTACGGATGGTGAAGATTTTGTTTTTTGGCGACCTCGTGGATAGCTTGGGCATGGCCTCCGACGAAATCACCCTGCCGCCCGACGTGACCGACGTCGAACGCCTGTTGTTCGTGCTGGCCAAGCGCGGCGAGATATGGAAGAAGATGCTGCTCGGCAACCCCAAGCTCAACATCACGATCAACAAGCAGTTCGCCGAAAAGTCCGCGCCGATCAAGGACGGCGACGAGATTGCGCTGGTCGGGTTTGCGGTGGTTTAACAGGCGCGCCCGGTTAAGCGTCGCTTAAGCTTTGCCGACTAGATTGGTCAAGTACTCCGCCTGCCCACTCAAAGGAAAGTCCGATGAAAACAAAATTCTCAATCTTGCTGGCCGCTCTTGCCCTGGTCGTTTCGGCAACCACCCATGCCGCCGCAAGTACCGAAAGGCACCCTCACGACGGCCATGGCAGCATCGAACCGCAAAAGCTCCAACTCAATGCCGGGAAAAAATGGGCAATCGACGAGCCTCTGCGTCAAGCCATGAACGACATCAATCAAGCGATGGCTAAGGCACTCCCTCTGATACACAAAAATCAATTTGGCAACGGAGACTATCAGGCACTGGCAACGACGGTTAGCCAAAAGGTGGCCTATGCGGTAGCGCACTGCAAATTGGAGCCAAAAGCCGACGCCATGCTCCACCTGGTCATCGCCGAACTCGTAGCGGGAGCCGAGACGATGGAAGGAAAAACTGCGAACTCGCGCCATGACGGCGCCGTTCGGGTATGGGAAGCCCTAAAGGCTTATGGAGAATATTTCCAACATCCCGGTTGGGAAGTGGCCGGGGGCTGATTTCGAAAACCCCGGGCGGAAACTTTGGCCGACAGGACATTCAGCGCAGGTGAGTCAGACAGGCCGAAATGGGCCGAACTCGGCCTTTCTGAAAATAAAAACGGAGCCATGCGGCTCCGTTTTTCGTTCATGCAATCATGCGCTTACTTGTTCTTGGCCGCGATCATGTCCTGAATGATCGGCGCCAGGATCAGTTCCATGGCGAAGCCCATCTTGGCACCGGGCACCACGAGGGTGTTGCGGCGCGACATGAAGGAATTCGGGATCATGTTCAGCAGATAGGGGAATTCGACGCCCTTGGGCTCACGGAAGCGGATGACGATGAAGCTCTCGTCCGGCGTGGGGATGTCGCGTGAGATGAAGGGGTTGGACGTGTCGACGGTGGAGACACGCTGGAAGTTGATGTCGGTGCGC
The DNA here is from genome assembly GCA_035710075.1 of Thiobacillus sp. Lineage (GTDB taxonomy): Bacteria > Pseudomonadota > Gammaproteobacteria > Burkholderiales > Thiobacillaceae > Thiobacillus. The sequence continues at coordinate 5,519 of DASTEA010000155.1, read as the reverse complement.
GAGAACTGCGGGGTGATGTAGTTCACGTAGTCCGGCATGCGGCGCAGGATGGTGTCGACGATCACGTCCGCCGAATAGCCGCGCTCGGCGCCGTCGCGGTGGATTTTCTGGATCCATTCAAGGTTGACGATGGGCACCACGCCGATGCCGAGGTCGACGTGCTTGGAGACGTCGATATCATCGGTTTTCACCAGGCCGTGCAGGCCTTCATAGAACAGCACATCGGAGCCGCCAGGCACGTCTTCCCACGGGGTGAACTCGCCCGGGTTGAGGCTGGTGTTGAGGCGCGTGTTGTGCTCGGCGGCTTCGTCGTCGCTGTGGATGTAGTAGCGCTTCTTGCCGCCGCCGGTTTTTCCGTAGGTCTCGAACAGTTCGGCCAGCTTGTCGAAGCGGTTGGCGGCAGGGCCGAAGTGGCTGAACGACATGTTGCCTTCGGCTTCGGCTTTCTTCACCGCTTCCTTGAACTCGACCCGCGACAGGCCGTGGAAGCTGTCGCCTTCGATGACGGCCGCGTTGATTTTTTCGCGGAAGAAGATGTGCTCGAACGCGCGCTTGACGGTGGTGGTGCCGGCGCCGGATGAACCCGTGACCGCAATGACGGGATGCTTCTTGGACATGTAAGGGACTCCCTGAAGGATGGGTGAAAATTTTGCGAAACGCGGCATTTTACCCGCGCGGGGGTTGGCTTGTCACTCCGCGCGAAAGTCCCGGCTGGCCGCTCCCACATGGCGAACGCCAGCCTTTCCTCGACTTTTTTCAGCGCGGCCGCGGCGCAGCGCCAGCTCCAGACCGATCTGCTTGACGGGCAGTACGTCGGGCTGGGGGCCATGGCAGGCAGGGAGACTGCAAGCACGGGTTTTCATGAGGTTTCTTGGAGAGGTGAAAGCGAACCAAGCGGCCATTGCGGGAAGCGTGGCGGGGAGGACAAATGCCCGTTGCAGCGGGTGCCGGATGGCGCGGCCCGCCGCGCGCGTTCAGGCGATGCGGCCGGCTGGGCGGGTATAATCGCCGCCTTGATTATGTGCGGTTGTTGCGATGCAAGAAAAATACCTCCCTTCGGAAATCGAACACGCCGCCCAGGCGCAGTGGACGGCCAGCCAGACTTACCGCGCCCGCGACGACTCCGATCGCCCCAAATACTATTGCCTGTCGATGTTCCCCTATCCTTCGGGCAGGCTGCACATGGGCCACGTGCGCAACTACACCATCGGCGACGTGCTGGCGCGCTACCACGCCATGCGCGGGTTCAACGTGATGCAGCCGATGGGCTGGGACGCCTTCGGCCTGCCGGCGGAGAACGCCGCGATTGCCAACAACGTGCCGCCCGCCGCCTGGACCTACGCCAACATCGACCACATGCGCACCCAGCTGCAGGCGCTGGGCTTCGCCATCGACTGGTCGCGCGAGCTGGCCACCTGCAAGCCGGACTACTACCGCTGGGAGCAGTGGCTGTTCACCCGCCTGTTCGAAAAGGGCGTGATCTACAAGAAGATGGCCACCGTCAACTGGGATCCGGTGGACCAGACCGTGCTGGCCAACGAGCAGGTGATCGAGGGGCGCGGCTGGCGCTCCGGCGCCCTGGTCGAAAAGCGCGACATCCCGATGTACTTCTTCCGCATCACCCAGTACGCCGACGAGCTGCTGTCCGGCCTCGACAACCTGCCGGGCTGGCCCGAGCGCGTGAAGACCATGCAGGCCAACTGGATCGGCAAGAGCGTCGGCGTGCGGCTGGCCTTCCCGTATGAACTCGACGGCAGCCAGGACAGGCTGTGGGTGTTCACCACCCGCGCCGACACCCTGATGGGCGTGACCTTCGTCGCCGTCGCCGCCGAGCATCCGCTCGCCACCCGCGCGGCCCAGGACAAGCCCGAGCTTGCGGCCTTCATCAATGAGTGCAAGCAGGGCAGCGTGGCCGAAGCCGACATGGCGACGATGGAAAAGAAGGGCATGGACACCGGGCTGAAAGTCGCCCATCCGCTCACCGGCGAGGCGATTCCGGTGTGGGTCGGCAACTACGTGCTGATGAGCTACGGTGAGGGCGCGGTGATGGCGGTGCCGGCGCACGACGAGCGCGATTTCGGTTTTGCCCAGAAATACGCGCTGCCGATCAAACCAGTGATCGGCGTCGAGCGCGAAACTTTTTCGCTCGATGGCTGGGAAGAGTGGTACGCGAGCAAGGCGGGGTATTGCGTCAACTCCGGCAAGTACGACGGCCTCGGCTACGAAGCTGCAGTGGACGCCATCGCCGCCGACCTCGCCGCGCTGAAGCTCGGCGAAAAGAAGACCCAGTTCCGCCTGCGCGACTGGGGCATTTCGCGCCAGCGCTACTGGGGCTGTCCGATCCCGATCGTCCACTGTGACGCCTGCGGCGACGTGCCGGTGCCGGCCGAGCAGTTGCCGGTGGTGCTGCCGGAGGACGTGGTGCCGGACGGCGCCGGCAACCCGCTCAACAGGCGCGCCGACTTCGTCAACTGCACCTGCCCCACGTGCGGTGCGCCGGCTCGGCGCGAGACCGACACCATGGACACCTTCGTCGAGTCGTCGTGGTACTACGCGCGCTACGCCTGCCCCGATTTCGACGGCGGCATGCTCGACGCGCGGGCGAACAAATGGCTGCCGGTCGACCAGTACATCGGCGGCATCGAGCACGCCATCCTGCATCTGCTGTACGCGCGCTTCTTCCACAAGCTGATGCGCGACGAGGGGCTGGTGGCGAGCGACGAGCCCTTCGTCAACCTGCTGACGCAGGGCATGGTGATTGCCAACACGTATTACCGCGAAACGCCCGACGGCAAGAAGACCTGGTTCAATCCGGCCGACGTGGTGGTCGACGACAGCGGCGCGCGGCTGAAGGCCGACGGCCAGCCGGTGATCGTCGGCGGCATCGAAAAGATGGCGAAGTCGAAGAACAACGGCGTCGACCCGCAGGCGCTGATCGATCTGTACGGCGCCGACACCGCGCGCCTGTTCACCATGTTTGCCGCGCCGCCGGAACAGAGCCTGGAATGGTCGGACGCCGGCGTCGAAGGTGCGCACCGCTTTCTGAAGCGGCTGTGGAAGCTGGCGTACGAGCATGTGCAGGGCGGCGCGGTTGCGGCGTTCGCCGGCGGCGAGCTGCCGGACGCGGCCAAAGCCTTGCGCCGCCAGCTGCACCAGACCATCCACAAGGTGAGCGACGATATCGAGCGCCGCAAGCAGTTCAATACCGCGATCGCGGCAGTGATGGAGCTGATGAACGCGCTCGCCAAGCTCGACGGCGCCGATGCCGTGACCCGCAGCGTGCGCCAGGAAGCGCTCGAGGCCGCGGTGGCGATGCTGGCACCCATCGTGCCGCACATCAGCGAGGCGCTGTTTGCCGAACTCAGGCCGGGCGTGGCGATGGTCTGGCCGACAGTGGATGAGGGCGCGCTGGTACAGGACGAGATCGAGCTGATGCTGCAGGTCAACGGCAAGCTGCGCGGGCAGATCCGCGTGGCGGTGGCGGCGACGCGCGAGGCGGTCGAGGCGGCCGCACTGGCAAGCGAAGCCGTACAGAAATACCTGGATGGCCAGGCGCCGAAAAAAGTGGTGGTGGTGCCGGGGCGTTTGGTTAATATCGTCGTATGAACCGCCGCCTCTTTCTTGCCGCGATTCCCGCGGTACTCGCTACGGGATGCGGATTCCAGCTGCGCCGCCTGGATGCGGTGCCGTTTGCCAGCCTGTATATCGACGCGCCGCAAGGCGGCGCGGTGGCACAGCGCATTCGCAGTGCGCTGATCTCGAACAAGCACACCCGTCTGGCCGCGAGTGCCGCCGAAGCCGAGGCCGTGCTGGTTCTCGGCCAGGAGACGCGCAGCAAAGCCATCCTCTCGCTGTCCGGTGCCGGGCGCGTCACCGAATACCGGCTCGGCTTGCAGCTGACCTACGGCATCAGCGACAAGGACGGGCGCGCGCTGGCCGCGGACGAGACCATCGAGCTCAACCGCGACATTACCTACGATGACGCGCAGGTGCTGGCCAAGGCGGCCGAGGAGCAGTTGCTGTATCGCGACATGGAAGACAACGCTGCGCGGCGGATCATGCGCCGTCTGCAAAGCATCAAACCCGGCAGCTGAAGTTGAACATCGCGGCCGATCGTTTGCCCGACCAGCTTGCGCGCGGCCTCGCTGCGCTCTACGTGGTGGTGGGCGACGAGCCGCTGGCGGCGCAGGAGGCGTGTGATGCCATCCGCGCGGCGGCCCGTGCAGCCGGGCACAGCGAGCGCAACGTCTACACCGTTCAGGGGCGCTACAACTGGCAGAGCATTTTTGCCAGCGGTGACAACCTCTCATTGTTTGCCGAGCGCCGCCTGACCGAAATCCGCGTGCCTTCCGGTAAGCCCGGCGTCGATGGCGCCAAGGCGCTGGAGGCCTATGCTGCGGGGTTGCCGGCCGATACGCTCACCCTGATCAGCCTGCCGGGGCTGGACTGGAAAGCCATGAAAAGCCGCTGGTTTTCCGCCCTGGCGGCGGCCGGCGTGGTGGTCGAGGCGCGGCCGATCGAACGTGCCCAGTTGCCCGCCTGGATCGACCGCCGGCTCATCAAACAGGGCTTGCGCGCCGACCGCGCCGCGCTGGAACTTCTGGCCGACCAGGTCGAGGGCAACCTGCTGGCGGCGCAGCAGGAAATCGACAAGCTCGCGCTGCTGCTGCCCGCGGGTATGGTGACGCTGGCCGATGTCGAACATGCGGTGGTCGATGTCAGTCGGCTCGAGGCCGACGCCCTGCAGGACGCGCTGTATGCGGGCGATGGCGCACGCTTCGCGCAAATCGTGACCGATCTCAAGGATGCCGGCGAAGCCGTGCCGGCCATCCTGTGGCAGGTGTCGTCGGCGGTGCAACTGCTGCTCAGGCTAAAATTGGCAGTGGCGCAAGGCGACAGCCTGTCCGGTCTGGTGCGGGCACTGTGGGGGCGCGACAAGCAGCGCGCGCCGCAGATCGAGCGGGCGGTGAAACGCCTGGGTCTGGCGCAGGTCGAAACTGCACTGGCCGACCTGGCGCTGATCGACCGCCAGGCCAAGGGGCTGGAGCGGGTGGGCGATCCCTGGGACACACTGCTGCGCATGGGGCTGACTTTGGCCATTCCGCAGCCGAGCAATGGAAAAAGATGATGGACGTAAAAACTTACATGCAGACGGTGGGCAAACAGGCGCGCGAAGCCTCGCGTGCGATTGCCCGCGCCGACACCAACCAGAAGAACCGCGCGCTGCTCGCGATGGCGGCGGCGATCCGGCGCGACGCCGCCAAATTGCTGGCGGCGAACGCGCGCGACATGGACCAGGCGCGCGCCAGCGGGCTCGACGCCGCGCTGCTCGATCGCCTGCAGCTTAACGAGAAGACCGTCGCCGGCATGGCCGAAGGGCTGGAGCAGATCGCCGCGCTGCCCGATCCGGTCGGCGAGATCGACGGCCTCAAGTACCGTCCGTCCGGCATCCAGGTCGGCAAGATGCGGGTGCCGCTCGGCGTCATCGGCATCATCTACGAGGCGCGCCCCAACGTCAC
>DASTEA010000154.1:0-2477 GCA_035710075.1 Thiobacillus sp. | reverse complement strand
CCTCGATGCTGGCGACGTCGATCTCGTTGTCGAAGTGGCCGATGTTGCAGACGATGGCCTGGTCCTTCATCTTCGCCATGTGGTCGTGGGTGATGACGTGGAAGTTGCCGGTGGCGGTGACGAAGATATCGGCCTTGTCGGCGGCATATTCCATGGTCACCACGCGGTAGCCTTCCATCGCCGCCTGCAGCGCGCAGATCGGGTCGACCTCGGTCACCCACACTTGGGCCGACAGGGCACGCAATGCCTGCGCCGAGCCCTTGCCGACGTCGCCGTAGCCGGCGACCACGGCGACCTTGCCGGCGATCATCACGTCGGTGGCACGCTTGATGCCGTCAACCAGCGATTCGCGGCAGCCGTACAGGTTGTCGAACTTGGACTTGGTGACCGAATCGTTGACGTTGATCGCCGGGAACTTGAGTTCGCCGCGTGCGTGCATCTGGTACAGGCGGTGCACGCCGGTGGTGGTTTCCTCGGTGACGCCCTTGACGACGGCCAGACGGCTGGAATACCAGCCCGGCTGCGCTGCCACGCGTGCCTTGATCGCTGCGTACAGCACGCGCTCTTCCTCGCTGGCGGGCTTGGCCACCACCGAGATATCCTGCTCGGCGCGCGCGCCGAGGTGCAGCAGCAGGGTGGCGTCGCCGCCGTCGTCGAGGATCATGTTCGAGTAGCCGCCATCGGTCCACTCGAAAATGCGGTGGGTGTAATCCCAGTAGTCTTCCAGCGATTCGCCCTTGACCGCGAACACCGGGATGCCGTCGGCGGCAATCGCGGCGGCGGCGTGGTCCTGGGTCGAGAAGATGTTGCACGAGGCCCAGCGCACTTCGGCGCCCAGCGCGGTCAGCGTTTCGATCAGCACCGCGGTCTGGATGGTCATGTGCAGCGAACCGGTGATGCGCGCGCCCTTCAGCGGCTGCGCGGCCGCGAATTCCTCGCGGATGGCCATCAGGCCGGGCATTTCGGTTTCGGCGATCTTGATTTCCTTGCGGCCCCAGTCGGCAAGCGACATATCGGCGACTACGAAATCGGTGAATTGCTTGTCAGCCACAGCGTTCATGTAATGCTCCATTGCATGTGGCCGGGAGGGCGGGGGTTTGACAAAACCCGGGCTGGCGACGGTGTCGCTCACCCAACGTCCCAAACCCGGCAGGGATGAGAAAAAAGGGTGAGCGCGGTTGTTGCCTTTCCGAGCCTGGGGACAGACGAATCTGCCTCGCAGCGCTCCTCGGAATCGAAATTATAGCCTAGCCGGCTGCCGCTTGAGGAAGCTGACCAGCAGCGTGATCGCGGTGAGCGGCATGACATAGCTCAGCATGGCGCTGGAAAAAGCCTGCAGGCTGTCGTGCTGCTGCGCCGCCAGCACGAGATACAGCAGATAGGCCGCGTAGTAGCCGAGGAACACCCCACCTTCCCAGCGCGCAATCTCGCGGCCGGTGAGCAGGATCGGCAGGCAGGCGAAGGCGACCGCCAGCATCACCCAGAGGTCGAAGTTGCGGGCGGCGTCGGGAATGGAAAGCCCGCTGGCCGACACCAGTCCCGCGGCGCCCAGCACCGCCAGCAGGTTGAAAACGTTGCTGCCGACCACGTTGCCGACCGCAATGTCGCGCTGGCCGCGCAGCGCTGCGATGAGCGAGGTGGCGATCTCGGGCATCGAGGTGCCGACCGCCACCACGGTGAGGCCGATGACGAGATCGCTCACCCCCATCACCCGGGCAACAGCCACCGCCGCGTCCACCAGCCAGTCGGCGCCCAGCACCAGCAGGCCCAGGCCGCCTAGCACCAGCGCCGCCTGCACGCCCCAGTGACGGTCCCACTGGCTGGTCGGGATTTCGCTGGAAAACTCGTCTTCCGTTGCCTGCGAGGCGCGCCGCGACTGCACCACGAGAAACACGGTGTAGGCGATCACCAGCGCGAACAGCAGGCCCGCCTCGATGCGGCCGATGTGGCCGTCGAGCGCCATCGCCACCACCACCAGCGAGGCGCCGATCATGATCGGGATTTCCTGGCGGATGATCTGCTCGTCCACCAGGAGCGGCGCCACCAGTGCGGAAATTCCCAGGATCAGCAGCACGTTGGCGATGTTGCTGCCGACGACGTTGCCGATCGCCAGGTCGGCCGAACCGGACAGCGCAGCGCCGACCGACACCGCCATTTCCGGCGCACTGGTGCCGAAGGCCACCACGGTCAGCCCCACCACCAGCGGCGAAATCCCCCACGACACCGCCAGCCGCGAAGCGCCGCGCACCATGGCCTCGGCGCCTACGATCAGCGCCAGCAGCCCGAACACGAACGTCAGTGCCTGCATCAGCATGGTGTTACAGCCCGGCGGCGGCTTTCAGTTCGGCCGCCTTGTCGGTGGCTTCCCAGGTGAAATCCGGCTCCTCGCGGCCAAAATGGCCGTAGCTCGCGGTGCGGGAATAGATCGGCCGCATCAGGTCGAGCATCTGGATGATGCCTTTGGGACGCAGGTCGAA
>DASTEA010000153.1:0-2519 GCA_035710075.1 Thiobacillus sp. | reverse complement strand
ACATGCTCAACGACCGCGCCCGCATCCTGCTGAAAACCCTGGTGGAACGCTATATCACCGATGGCGAGCCAGTGGGATCGCGTACCCTGTCGAAGCACGCCGGGCTCGATCTGTCGCCCGCCAGCATCCGCAACATCATGGCCAATCTCGAGGAAAAGGGGTTTGTTTCCAGCCCGCACACCTCGGCCGGGCGGGTGCCGACACCGCTTGGCTACCGCTTTTTTGTTGACACACTGCTGACGGTACGCCCGCTGGGCCAAATCGAAGTCAGCCAGCTCGAAAACAGTCTGACGTCGTCCGACCCGCAGCGGCTGATGACCGCAGCCTCCACCCTGCTGTCCGACCTCAGCCGGTTTGCCGGGCTGGTGATGACGCCGCGCCGCAGCCCGGCGTTTCGTCAGATCGAATTCCTCAGCCTGTCGGGAAAACGCATCCTGCTCATCATCGTCACCATGGAGGGCGAGGTCGAGAACCGCGTCATCCTGACGGAGCAGCCCTACAGCGCCTCGGCGCTGACCGAAGCGGCCAATTACTTCAACCAGCACTTCGCCGGCCACAGCTTCGACCAGGTGCGCAGCAAACTGCGCGACGAACTCGGACGCATGCGCGACGACATCACGCACCTGATGTCCGCTGCGGTGGACGCCGGCAGCCAGGCCGCCGGCCAGGAAAACGTGGTGGTATCGGGCAGCCGCAAGCTGCTCGACGTGGAGGAACTCTCCAGCAACATGGGCAGCCTGCGCCGCCTGTTCGATGCCTTCGAGCAGAAAACCGGCCTGCTGCAACTGCTTGACCAGTCGCGCAATGCCGCCGGCGTGCAGATCTTTATCGGTGGCGAATCCGATCTGCTGCCGTTCGACGAATGCAGCCTGGTCAGCGCGCCCTATTCCGTCGACGGCCAGGTGGTCGGCACGCTCGGCGTCGTCGGCCCCACCCGCATGGCCTATGAGCGCGTGGTGCCGATCGTCGACATCACCGCCAAACTATTATCGAGCGCGCTTTCCCACCACTGATGTACTACTTCAAAGAGCCCGAGCACAGCCACGGCCAGCCCGCCCGCACCGGCATCCTGCTGGTCAATCTCGGCACCCCCGAGGCGCCGACCGCCAAGGCGCTGCGGCCCTATCTGAAGGAATTCCTGTCCGACCCGCGCGTGGTGGAAATTCCGCGCGCCGTGTGGTGGCTGATCCTGAACGGCATCATCCTCAACACCCGACCGAAAAAATCCGCCGAAAAATACGCCGCGATCTGGACCACCGACGGCTCGCCGCTGAAGGTGCATACCGAAAAGCAGGCCAAGCTCCTGAAAGGCTGGCTGGGGGAAAGAATCGCCACGCCCTTCATGGTCGAATACGCCATGCGCTACGGCAAGCCGTCGGTGCCCGACACGCTGGCGCGGATGACCGCTGCCGGTTGCGACCGCATCCTGATCCTGCCGTCCTATCCGCAATACGCCGCCTCCAGCACCGCCACCGCGTTCGACGCCGCGTTTGCCTGGCTGCTGAAAACCCGCAACCAGCCGGCGCTGCGCACGCTCAAGCACTATCACGACCACCCTGCCTACATCCACGCGCTGGCCGCCAACATCCGCGATTACTGGCAGATGCACGGCCGCCCCGATGTGCTGCTGTTGAGCTTTCACGGCGTGCCGCGCTACACGCTGGACAAGGGCGACCCCTACCACTGCGAATGCCAGAAAACCGGGCGGCTGCTGGCCGAGGCACTCGGGCTCGAGCCCAAGCAGTTTCGACTCAGCTTCCAGTCGCGCTTCGGCCGCGCCGAATGGCTGCAGCCCTACACCGACAAGACGCTGACCGAACTCGGCCGCAACGGCACCGGTCGCGTCGATGTGGTCGCGCCGGGTTTCACCGCCGACTGCCTGGAAACGCTGGAGGAACTGGCGATGGAAGGCCGCGACAGTTTTCTCGCCGCCGGCGGCAAGGAATTTCACTACATCCCCGCCCTCAACGAACATCCGCAATGGATCACTGCGCTCGGCCGGATCGCGCTGGAAAACCTGGGCGGCTGGGTCAGCGAAACCCGGGATCGCGACGCCGACGAGCAGGCGCGCCAGACCAGCAAAATACGGGCCCTGGCCCTGGGCGCGCAGCGCTGAACACGCGCAATTTAAAAAATACCCGCTCAACACGCTGAAAAAGCGCGCTATATAAGCACCCACTTGTTGACAGCGCTTTTATGCTACCCAATCATGAGTAAGTGATCGGGATATCACGGATCCTGTATCCAGGTAGCTGAAGACGATCTGAACCGGGGAACCAGGAAGCTCGTCGCCGCCGTCGCGTACGGAACCTATGGTTCCTTGTTCAACATTTTGGAGGAGCACTCATGAGAAAAACCTTCGTTGCAACCCTGATATTGGCGGGCACACTGGGCGTCGCCTTCTCGGCGCACGCCGACACGCGCGCCCGTTTCATGGCGGCCAACTGTTCCTATTGTCACGGTCCGGATGGCAAGAGTCACGGTGCCATTCCCAGCCTGGCAGGACTTGAGCCCGGCTA
>DASTEA010000152.1:0-3576 GCA_035710075.1 Thiobacillus sp. | reverse complement strand
GCGAAGGCGGGCGAGCTGTTCACCCCGGATCTGAGTCAGTGCGGCGTGGCCGGCGTGGCCAGAGCGCGCCTGCTGCGCGCCGTGGCGCGTCGCGGTATCCCCGTCCATATCGGCCGCCTGCTGCCAGACGCTATACTCGCTGCCGATGAAGTGATGATCTGCAACAGCGTCATCGGCGTGCGCCGGATAGCCCGGCTGGATGAGCGGATCTGGCCCGTGACGGGATGGGCCGAAACTTTGGAAACTGCCTTGGATGAAGACCTTGATTAAGCGATTATTCGTGCTCACGATTCTGGCCGCGCTGGCGGGCGCGGGCGGGCTGGCCTGGTATGGCAACCAACCCTTGCGCATCGAGCCCTTGCCGAAAACCATCAATGTGACGCCCGGCACCCATCTGAAAAGCTTGAGCGTGATGCTGGAGCGTGAAGGCGTGATAAGCAACGCGCGGGTGTTCTGGCTGCTCGGGCGCGTGCTGGGCAAGGCGGGGACGCTCAAGGTTGGCATTTACACGCTCGACCGGCCGCTCACCCCGCTGCAACTCTACGGCAAGATCGAACGCGGCGAGGTCTCGCAGTTTGCGATGCAGTTCATTGAAGGCTGGAACTGGCGCGAGGTGCGTGCAGCCCTCGCCGCGCAGCCGCTGCTGAAAAATGACAGCGCCGGCATGAGCGATGCCGAACTGCTGCAGGCGATCGGGGCTGAAGAGACCCATCCCGAAGGCCTGCTGTTTCCCGATACCTATTTTTATGCGCCGCACACCTCCGATATCCTGGTGTTGCGCCGCGCCTATCGGCGGCAGCACGAAAAATTCATGGCCGCCTGGGAGACTCGCGCGCCGGGCCTGCCTTACCGCACGCCATATGAAGCGCTCATCATGGCGTCGATCGTGGAAAAGGAAACCGGTGCGGCATTCGAGCGCCCGCAGATTGCCGGGGTGTTCCTGAACCGGCTCAGGCTGGGGATGCGCCTGCAGACCGACCCCACCGTGATCTATGGACTGGGCGAGCGCTTCGACGGCAATCTTCGCCGAGTCGACCTGCAGCGCGACACGCCATACAACACCTACACCCGCGCCGGGTTGCCGCCGACGCCGATTGCGATGCCCAGCGAGGCGGCGATCCAGGCTGCGCTCAACCCGGCCAAAACCGATGCCCTGTATTTTGTCTCGCGCGGCGACGGCACCCATGTGTTTTCCAGCAATCTTGACGCGCACAACCGCGCGGTGAACCGTTACCAACGATGAGCACGCAAGGAAAATTCATCACCCTCGAAGGCGTTGACGGCGCCGGCAAGAGCACGCACCTGGATTTCGTCGCCGGCTGGCTGCGCCAGCAGGGCAGGGAGGTCATCGTCACCCGTGAGCCTGGCGGCACTCCGCTCGGCGAAACCCTGCGCGAACTGCTGCTGCACCACGACATGGACGCCGATACCGAGCTGCTGCTGATGTTTGCCGCGCGCCAGGAACACCTGGCCCGTCTGATCCTGCCGGCGCTGGCGCGCGGCGCGTGGGTGGTATCCGACCGCTTCACCGATGCCAGCTATGCCTACCAGTGCGGCGGGCGGGGCATCGCGGCGGAGCGCATCGCCGCGCTGGAGACCTGGGTGCAGCGCGGCTTTCAGCCCGACCTCACGCTGCTGTTCGACGTGCCGCCGGAAGTAGCGGAGGCGCGCCGCTCGGCCGCCCGCACCGCCGACCGTTTCGAGCGCGAGGCCGACAGCTTTTTCAGCCGCGTGCGCAATGCCTATCTCGGCCGCGCGCAGGCCGAAGCGGCGCGCATTCGCGTGCTGGATGCGCGCCACAGTATTGCCGAACTGCAGGCCGAAATCGGCCAGCTATTGCAGACACTGAGATGAGCAGCGCACCCTATCCTTGGCTGGAGTCGTCCTGGCAGCGCCTGCTGGCGACGCGGGCGCGCCCGGCGCAAGCGCTGCTGCTGGCGGGGCCACGCGGGGTGGGCAAGGGCGCGCTGGCGCTGGCGTGGGCGCAGGCCCTGCTGTGCGAAGCGCCGCTCGCCGACGGCGCTGCCTGCGGCCAGTGCCCGGCCTGCCACTGGTTCGGCACCGGCGGGCATCCGGATTTCCGGCTCGTCAACCTGCAGGAGAAGACCGGCAAGGAAGGCGAAACCCGGATGGCCACCGCCATCGAGGTCAATCAGGCACGCGAAGTGGTCGATTTCGTCCAGCTTTCAACCTACAGGGCGGGTTCCCGGGTGGTGCTGGTCAACCCGGCAGACAGCCTCAACCTGGCGGCCGCCAATGCCTTGTTAAAGGTATTGGAGGAGCCGCCGTTAAATACGGTATTCGTGCTGGTCTCGGATCAGCCGCGACGGCTGCTGCCGACCGTCCGCAGCCGCTGCACCCGGCTCGACATCGGCCTGCCGCCTGTCGACCAGGCGGCACACTGGCTGGCCGGGCAGGGTGTGGATGATGCGATGAACCTGTTGGCGCTCTCTGGCGGAACGCCGCTCGACGCGCAGCGCTGGGCCGATAGCGACGATCTGGAGGAACGCCGCAGCGTGCTGCAAGGACTGGCGCGTCCCGACCAGCTTGATCCGGTGACGCTGGCTGAACGCTTGAAAACGGTCAGCCCGCAGACTTGGCACAACGTGGCGTACAAGTGGCTGGGCGACCTGCTGGCGGTCAGGTTGCAAGGCGGTGTGCAGTTCAACCGCGATTTTTCCGAGGTGCTGGTGCGGCTGGGGAAAAAGGCCGATCTGGCGAAGCTGCTGGCGCTCGCCAGAACACAGGCGAGCGAAGGCCGAACGCTGGCCCATCCGCTCAACCGGAGCCTGCAGCTGGAAGCCTGGCTGATTCAGTACCGGCATCTGTTTGATTGAGAGAGTTGAATATGAATGCAGCAGTGAATGATGTCGCAGCACCCGTCCGCCCAGGCGTCCTGTCCCTGTCGATCAAGGAGCGTTCCGCGCTGTTTGCCGCCTACATGCCATTCATCAAGGGTGGCGGGCTGTTCATTCCCACCAACAAAAGCTACAAGATGGGGGAGGAAGTGTTCATGCTGCTCACCCTGATGGACGACCCCGTCAGGCTGCCGGTGTCGGGCAAGGTGGTGTGGCTGACGCCTTCAGGCGCGCATGGCAGCCGCACCCAGGGCATGGGTGTGCAGTTCGCTTTCAACGAAGGCGGCAAGTCAGCGCAAAACAAGATTGAAGGTTTTCTCGGCGGTTCGTTAAAATCGGTGCGTCTCACTCACACCATGTAGCGCCGCCTCGTGCGGTGCGCAGACACCGCATGTATATCGATTCCCACTGCCACATCAATTTCCCCGATCTCGCCAGCAAGCTGCCCGAGGTGTTCGACCTCATGGCGGCGAACCAGGTGAGCCACGCACTGTGCATCAGCGTCGAGCTGGAGAAATTCCCCGAGATTCGCAGCCTGGCCGAGGCGCACCCGAACGTTTACGCTTCGGTCGGCGTCCATCCTGACCACGAAGACTGCACCGAGCCGACGGTGGCGGAACTGGTCACGCTGGCCGATCACCCGAAGGTGGTGGCGATCGGCGAGACCGGGCTGGATTATTTCCGCCTCAGCGGCGACCTCGAGTGGCAGCGCGAACGC
>DASTEA010000151.1:0-4744 GCA_035710075.1 Thiobacillus sp. | reverse complement strand
ATAGTCCTCTTCGGTGGTGGTGCCGAAATTCCAGTCGACGAATTCGAAGTCGGGGGTATCGCGCAGGAACTGCCAGCTGATGACGCCGCTGGAATCGACGAAGTGGATTTCCAGGTTCTGCGGATCGCCCATTTCGGTCTCGTCGAAGCCGGGTGCCGGAAAGCCTGCCAGCGACTCCAGCGCGCGCCCTTGCAGCAGTTCCGTCAGCGCGCGTTCCAGTGCCACCTCGAAGCGCGGGTGCGCGCCGAAGCTGGCGAAGCAGCCCTGGTCGTCGGGGTGCAGCAGGGTGACGTTCATCACCGGGTACTGACCGCCGAGCGAGGCGTCCTTCACCAGGATGCCGAAGCCCGCTTCGCGCAGGCCGCGGATGCCGGCGGCGATGTGCGGGTAGCGGTCGATCACGGCTTCGGGCACGTCAGGCAGGCAGAGGCCCTCTTCGATGATGCGGAACTTGATGTGGCGCTCGAAGATTTCGGACAGCGCCTGGGTGCGTGCCTCCTTCAGCGTGTTGCCGGCCGACATGCCGTTGCTGACGTAGAGGTTGCCGATGAGGTTGACCGGGAAATACACCGTTTCGCCGTCGCGCAGACGCTGGTAGGGAATGGCGCAGATGCCGCGCGCGGCGTTGCCGGAATTGAGATCGATCAGCTGGTCGGCGCGCACGCCGTCGTCCGGGTTGTACAGGGCGTGCAGCTCGGGCGTGAGCAGATCTTCCGGCCAGGCGTTGCTTTCCGGTTCGAACCAGCGCTCGTCGGGGGTGTGGGTGTATTCCCGTTCGGCCAGAGTCTCGCCAAGATAAAAATGGGTCCAGAAATAGTTGGTCGACAGCCGCTCGAAATATTCGCCCAGCGCGCTCGCCCGCGCGGCCAGTTCCGAGGCGCCCTTGCCGTTGGTGAATAGCAGCGGGCAATCGCGGTCGCGGATATGCACCGACCAGACACCCTCCACCGGATTGAGCCAGGAGCGCTCCTCGATGTGAAAATCCAGCGCTTCGAGCTTGGATTGCAGGGTGCGGATCGACGCTTCGAGCGAGGCGTCCTTGCCGGGGATGAAGCTTTCGGTGGAGGCGTGCATGGGATGACTCTTTTTTGAATAGCCAACAGCATAATCGATGCGTCAAGTGCGGCGTAGAATGACGGGCATTGATCCCTCAACTGTGGCAGCTGCAATCTATGAATTCGCCCATGCCTGGTCGTATTGCTCTAATCCTGTTGTTGCTTGGCCCCACGTTTACAGGCCCGGTGGCGGCGGCTGCCCAGACGTTTGGCTTAAACGGCAATCAGGCAGCGCTTGCTGCGCGTTCGCAGGCCGACTGGGTGCGGCAGGCGCAGGCGCTGGAAAAGCGCGCGGACTGGGCGGACCTGCTGGCGTGGGGACAGGCCTGGGCGCAGGCCGATGCGAAAAATCCGCTGGCCTGGTTTGTTCAGGGACGCGCGCTGGGTGAACTGGGACGGCTTGCCGAAGCCATCGCGGCGTATCGTCAGAATGTGCGCCTGGACCCCCGCGATGTGTATGCGCGCAACAATCTGGGCAACGCCTACCGCGACAGCGGACGCCCGCGCGAGGCGATGCAGGCGTATCGCGCGGCAGTGGAAACCGATCCTGACTACATTCCGGCCTGGCACAACCTGGGGCTGACGTTCTATCTGGCGAAGGGGCAGGCGGGGGTGACGCAGGCGCTGCAAAAGCTGCAGGCCTCAGACCCGCTGCTGGCCGATGTCTGGCGCGCGCTGGCGATCGAATATTCGATCACGGGCGATGAACGGGTCGCGCGCGAGGCGGTGCGGGTGCTGCGCGGTTTGAGCAAGGTCGAACACGCGCGCATGTTCGGCATCCTGTTCGACGAGGGTTGAATCGGTTGGCGGCGGCTCGCCGTTGTCACATCGCGCCTTGCTCGAACTCCGCCACCGCCTGCCGCAACCGGCTGGCTTCCTGCTCCGGACGCATCAGACCACGACGCTGGCGGGCGTGATTGACCAGCGCCGCATAAAAGGTGGGGTCGGTTTCAGCCATCGACAGCAGTCTGGCCAGTTGCTTTTCGTCTCCCACCGGGAAGTAGCCGGGGTAGTCCTCGCCCAGCATGCCGACGTTGCCGGGCATGCGCGAGGCGAGCACCGGCACATCCGCAGCCAACGCTTCGCAGATGACGTTGGCGCCGCCTTCAAGCACCGAGCTGATGACCATGAGATGGGCGCGTGCCAGCCGCTTCAGCACCGTTTTGTGCGGCACTTCGCCGGCCCAGTGCCAGCGTGGCAGCTTGATTCGCGCCATTTCCGCCGTTTCGGCCATCTCTTCGCTCAAGGCGCTTCCCAGATGCGTCACCTGGATTTGCGAATGCTCGGGCAGATAGGCTGTCGCCAGCGCCGCCCGGAACGGGTCCTTTTCCGCGCGCAGGTGGCCGATCACCAGCACCTCGAAGGTGTCGGCAGGCGACGGTTTGTGGGCGATGTCGGGCGACGACTGATAGATCACCCGCGTCTTGGAGGCCAGATGCGCGGGCAGTTCGTCGACCCCGCGCTCCTGCAGCACGATGATGCGGTGCGCGAGCTCCAGCGCTTGCTGGGCGTCGCTGTCTTCGTGGATATCGCGATACAGGTCGGTGCCGGTCAGCGCCAGCAACAGGGGGCGGGTCGGAAAGCGCTCGGCAAACGCGCGGATCGAGGCAAAGCTGCGCCGCGCATGCAACGCCAGCATCAGGTCGGCGTCGCGGCCGTCCCATTCCACCTGCGTCCGCACCGCGTGTCCCGCCTCGCGCAGGAAGCGCGCCCAGCGCGCAGCAGTGTGCCAGTTGCCGTTGCGATGTTTGCGGCCGTAGGGTGTGATGAGGGCGATGCGCATGGGGTAAGTTTAGATTGAATCGCGGATAATTGGCTGATGACCGAGATGCCCATTTCCTCGCGCGACAACCCCATCTTCAAGCGCCTGAAAAAGCTCGCCGGGTCTGCCCGCGTCCGGCGCGAAGCAAAGATGACCCTGCTTGACGGCGAGCATCTGCTGACGGCCTATCTCGACGCCGGCGGCGAGCCGCACACCCTGGTGCGCGCCGCTTCGTTCGATGCGGGTCGGCTGGCCCCGTTCGCCGCGCGCTGCCCGCAGACCAAAACCATCGTGCTGCCCGACGCGCTGTTCGCCGAACTCGCGCCCGTCGCCACCCCCAGCGGCGTGCTGGCAGAGGCGGCCTGGCTCGCCCCGCCCGCCCACGACGCCATCCCGCTCGTCATCGTGCTGGAAGATATCCAGGACCCCGGCAACCTCGGCGCCATGCTGCGCACCGGCGCGGCAGCGGGCGCCACGCTGGCGGTGCTGTCGAAGGGCTGCCACGACCCGTGGTCGCCGAAGGCGTTGCGCGGCGGGCAGGGCGCGCAGTTCGTGCTGCCGATGCAAGCAGAAACGGATCTGCTGGCGTGGCTGCATGGCTTTGCCGGACGCAGCGTCGCGCTCGCCCTGGCCGAGGACAGCGACTTCTATGCGCTCGACCTCGGCGGCCCGCTCGCCCTCATCGCCGGCAACGAAGGCGCGGGCTTGTCGGCTGCGGTGCGCGAGGCGGCGAAGGTGAGCGCCCATATTCCGATGGCGGGGCGGATCGAGTCGCTGAATGCCTCGGCCGCACTGGCGGTGGCGGTATTCGAGGCGGTGCGGCAGCGCAGGAAATAGCGCGGCCGGGGAGGGCGCCTACGGCGGGATCCGCAGGCGCGCCGCGATTTCCTCCACCGACATGCGGGTGGTGTCGATGACCGGCAGGCCGTGGCGCTTGAACAGCCGCTCGGCAGCGGCGAGTTCTGCGCGGCACTGTTCCAGGCTGGCGTAGCGGCTGTCGGGGTAGCGCGCCTGGCGGATGGCCGCGAGGCGTTCCGCCGACAGGCTCAGGGCCCGCAGCCGCGGCAGGTTGGCGAGCAGGACGTCGGGCAGATTGCCATGTTCGAGGTCATCCGGGGTGAGCGGATAGTTGGCGACGCGCAGGCCGTATTGCAGGGCGAGATAGAGCGCGGTGGGGGTCTTGCCGACGCGCGAGACGCCGACCAGGATCAGGTCGGACTGGCCGAGTCGCTGCGGCTGCAGGCCGTCGTCCAGCGCCAGGCTGAAATTCACCGCATCCATGCGCGATTCGTAGTTGTTCGCCATGCCGTGGGTGCGGCCGCCGCTCGGGGTGGCGGCCTGCCCCAGTGCGGCTTCCACGGCGGGGACGATGAGGTCGAAGACGTCGAACAGGCAGGCGTGGCTGTCGCGCAGGGCGGCGCGCAGGGACGGGTCGGTCAGGGTGGAAAACACCAGCGCGTCGGGCGTGGCGGCAATCCGTGCGACGGCCGCGCGCGCCTTTTCCGGGCTGTCGACGAAGGGCAGCACAATCAGGCTAAACTCGAGCGCAGGGAACTGCGACAGCACGCTGTTCGCCACTGCCTCGACGGTGACGCCGGTGTGATCGGATACGCAGTATGCGACGCGCTTTTTCATGGGGTGGATTATGCCGGGTTCAACTGACTATATCGTTCCGCTGGATGAGCTGTCGATGGCGGATGTGCCGCGCGTGGGCGGCAAGAACGCATCGCTCGGCGAAATGATCGGCAATCTGTCCGGCGCCGGGGTCAAGGTGCCGGGCGGCTTCGCCACCACCTCGCAGGCGTTCTGGGATTTTCTCGACCACAACGATCTGCGTAAGCGCATCGACGAACGGCTGCTCGCGCTCGACGTGGCGGACGTGACCGCGCTGGCCGCCGCCGGCGCGGAAATCCGCGGCTGGGTCGAG
>DASTEA010000150.1:0-2830 GCA_035710075.1 Thiobacillus sp. | reverse complement strand
TGCGCAGGCGGTAGCGCGTTTCGTCCAGCGTCACGTCCTGCGGCGCCTTGCCGGCCTGGTAGATCGCCAGCGTCGCGCCGCTCGCATCCGTGCTGCGTACCACTTGCAGGTGGCGCAGCGCCGCCTTTTTCTCGGACAGCGCGGCTTCCGCGCCATGCAGGTCGATCCGCATCAGGGCGAGTTCAGCCTGGGTTTGCACGATGTGAATATTCGCTTCGCCGTCGGTCTTTTCGGCCACTTTCAGTGCGGCCGACTTATTGGCGATCTGCGTATTCAGCTCGTCCACCCGCTGGGCGGTTCCCATGCTTTGCTGCACCACGGCCAGCAGTTCGGGGTCGGCGATTTGCTCGGGCGTGGCGGCCGCGTTGCGCTCGAATCCGATCGCCCATGACAGCAGCGTCGCCACCACGACCGCAATCAGCACGCCGGGCAGCTTGGGTGCGTATTTCCGGATGCTCCACATGATGGCAATGGCCAGCGCGCCCATCGCCAGCGTCGGCAGATGGGTGTCGCCGATCATGCTGAACACGCCGACGATGTCGTTGATGAAGTGCTCGCTGCGCCCCATCGGCACGCCGAACAGCTTGGATACCTGCGACAGCGCAATGATGATGGCCGCCGCATTGGTGAAGCCGACGATGACCGGATGCGACAGGAAGTTGACGATCACGCCCAGCTTGAACACGCCGAGCAACAGCTGAATGATCCCCACCAGCAGCGCCAGCATGATGGCCAGCGCGATGAACTGGTCGGAGCCCGGCGTCGCCAGCACCGCAAGCGACGACGCCGTCAGCAGCGAAACCACCGCCACCGGCCCGGTGCCGAGCTGGCTCGAACTGCCCCACAGCGCCGCCACCGCCACCGGCAGGAAGGCCGCATACAGACCGTAGTACGCAGGCAGCCCGGCCAGCTGCGCGTAGGCCATCGATTGCGGAATCAGCACCAGGGCAACGGTCAGGCCCGCCATAAAGTCGGCCTTCAGCACGTCACCCTTCATGGGGAACCAGCGTAGGAAAGGCAGGAATTTGGTCAGCAAGGCAGGCATGGTTTGCACTTTTCGGTCGGTTAATTGCAGTACGGATCAGGCGTGTTTCTTGTCGTGCGACGCAGCGGTCACCAGCGGGCAGGCCAGGTGCTTCCACGGGTCGCTGCTGCGGTCCTGGGCCAGCGCCTCCCAGCCCTCGCGCGAGTCGATCACCACCGCCGCAATGTGTTCATGGGCGTTGGCATAGTCGACCAGGTCGCGGCGGCGCAGGCTGGGCTTCACGTCGACGCTGAAAGGCAGGCCCGCCTCGCGCAGCGAAGTCAGAAAATTCTCCATCTCGGCCGGCGGCGCATCGCCGCCGGCGATGACCTGGATTTCCAGGTCGGCCTCGAGGCGGCTGCAAAGCGACAGCGCTGAAGTCAGCAGACGCGGATCCACATGCCCCTCGCGGACGGCGAGCAGCACGCTGCGTTGTTTGCCGGGGTGGGTCATTCCGGGACACCTGTTATGGGGACGCCACTTTGTATGCAGCAAGCGTGCCAGCCGCGATTAAACTGCCCCAACGATATGAATTGTCAGAGGAAACAGGTGAGCTGCGGATTTCTAAAAACCGCTTGAAGTGTTGCAGGATGTAACGGTTTGAGGGCTGGCTGGCAGGTGCCCGCGCGTGACCGACCGCCGCGCCATGTTAAGTCTAGGTTAAGGCACCAAATCCCAACTTGTTGCAATCGGTATGTGATTATTGCAACATGCAACAATTGTGGGCCGTGCCCACGAATGCCCGGAGGCCACATGACTGGCAGCAAGCTTCTGATCGTGGACGACGAAAAGCTCGCCATGAAAAACCTGGAACAGGTGATGAAAAAGGAGGGCTACGCGGTCACCGCAACCCAGAGCGGCGGCAACGCCCTGGCCCTGCTGGAGAAACAAGCTTTCGACGTGGTGCTGAGCGAGCAGCGCATGGACAAGGTGGACGGCATGCAGATCCTCAAACGCTGCCGCGAAAACCACCCCGACACCGAAGTCATCCTGATCGCCGGCCATGCCACGCTGGCGTCCGCCGTCGACGCGATGAAGCACGGCGCTTTCTTCTACATCGCCAAGCCCTACCAGCCGGATGACGTGCGCCACGTGGTGGCGGAGGCGCTGGAGAAGATCCGTCTCCGGCGCGAAAGCCGCAGCCTCCGGGAACAGGTGGAAAGCTACCGGGGCAAGGTGCGCATCCTCACTCAGGACAGCCACATGCAGCACCTGCTCGACATGGCGCGGCAGGTCGCGCCCACCGACTGCAACATCCTCATCACCGGCGAATCCGGCACCGGCAAGGAGCTTTTCGCGCGTTACCTGCACCATCACGGCCGGCGCGAGTCCGGCCCCTTCGTCGCGGTGAACTGCGGCGCCTTCAACGAGGAGTTGCTGGCCAACGAACTGTTCGGCCACACCAAAGGCGCCTTCACCGGCGCCCACGCCGACAAGAAAGGCCTGCTGGAAGCGGCCAGCGGCGGCACCCTGTTTCTGGACGAGATCACCGAAATGTCGCCCACCATGCAGGTCAAGCTGCTGCGCGTGATCCAGGAAAAGGAAGTGCTGCCGCTGGGCGCCACCGCGCCGGTCAAAATCGACGCGCGCTTCATCGCCGCCACCAACCGCGACGTGCAGGACATGGTGAAGCAGGGCGGCTTCCGCCAGGACCTCTACTTCCGCCTCAACGTCGTCAACCTGCACATCCCCGCCCTCTCAGCGCGCAGGGAGGACGTGCCGCTGCTCGCCCACCACTTCCTGCTGAAGCATGCCGCGCTGATGGGCAAGGACGTCGGCGAACTGGCCCCCGATGCCCTCGACCTG
>DASTEA010000149.1:0-3385 GCA_035710075.1 Thiobacillus sp. | reverse complement strand
AGTTCCGGGACTGCATCGAAATCGCGCTCCAATTGCCGCATCCGTCGCGCGCGCAGCAGGCTCGCTCCGGAAAAGCGCCAGGTATCCGCCACGCTTTCGGCACAGGGAAAGAGGCCTTCCTCGATATGGCGGATGAGCCAGGTCGGTTCCACCATGCAGGCGGCGGCCACCTGCTCCAGGGTCAACCAGGAATCCTCCATCAGACTGCCGATAAGAATGTCGTCGTCACGCATGCTCAAGCCCTTTCATTTCGGCGCGGCTCGAACGCCAGTTCGCGCGCCATGGATTCATACAACTCCCGCGCCTTGGGGGTGTCGGCCGGCGGCAGCACCACCTGAAGATCGAGCAGCAGGTCGCCGGGCGGTTGGCCGGGAATGCCGTGGCCGCGCACCCGCAATTGGCGTCCGCTTTGGGCGCCCTCGGGGATGCGCACCTTGACGCTGCCGTGCGGCAGATCCACTGCAACGATGGCCCCCAGCGCGGCTTCCCACGGCGCCACCGGCAGGTTGAGATGCAGATCGCGTCCGTCCGCGCGGAAGCGCGGATGCGGCTTGAACTGCACTTCGAGCAACAGGTCGCCCGCGGGGGATCCGCCCATCCCCGGCGCGCCCTGGCCCGCCAGCCGAATCACCTGACCTGCGCGAACGCCTTTGGGAATCTTCACGTTAAGGGTGCGTGTCGTCAGTTGAACCCGGCCTTGTGCGTCCATCTGCGGCACCCGCAGGGCGATCTGCCGGGTGGCGCCGCTGAAGGCGTCCTCCAGGTCGAGCAGTACCTTGGCATGGTGGTCATCGCCCTGCGCGCGAAAACCGGCGCGCGTGGCGCGGCCGCCCGCGTGCGCACCGCCCATGCGACCGAACAGCTCGGCGAAGAAGTCGCTGAAGTCAGTGGCTTCACCGGGCGAATAGCCCTGGCCGCTAAACTCGAAACCGGCGTCCCAGTCGGGCGGTGGACGGAAATCCTGGCCGGGCTGATAGCCACGCCCGAGCTGGTCGTAGGCGGCGCGTTTCTCCGGATCCGAGAGTACGGCGTTGGCCTCGTTCACCTCCCTCATGCGCAACTCGGCATCTTTTTCCCTGGATATATCCGGGTGGTACTTGCGTGCGAGCTTGCGGAAGGCCTTCTTGATGTCATCCGCCGTGGCATCGCGCGCCACCCCCAGGGTCTGGTAGTAGTCCTTGAACTGCATGCGGGTTCCTTTTGTT
Source organism: Thiobacillus sp. (assembly GCA_035710075.1). GTDB lineage: Bacteria > Pseudomonadota > Gammaproteobacteria > Burkholderiales > Thiobacillaceae > Thiobacillus. The sequence goes on along the minus strand of DASTEA010000149.1, from coordinate 2,180 downwards.
CGGCTGGGCTTTTTATTGATTGAAGTCTAGTGCACGCACTTTCAGATCGCGACGCCAGCGCTCATGCACGAGCCAGCGGGCTGATGCCGGTTTGCGTGAAGATCCGGGGCCGTGTCGTTCGCCGGGGCGGACAGCCGTGGGGGCGCCCCGTCAGGGCTCGGCGATGACGTAGCGATCGCGTCCGCTTTGCTTGCCTTCGTAAAGCGCCATGTCGGCACGCTTGATCACGCCGGACAACGCCTCCGTTTCGCCGGCCCGTGCCAACCCAAGGGTGATGGTCAGCCGCAGGGTTTCATCGTCAGCGATCGGCACCGGGGTCGTGCCAACGGTTGCCAGGATGCGGCGTGCGGATTTTCCGGCCTCCTCGGCGGATCTGCATTTCAGCAGCCAGAGAAACTCTTCCCCCCCATAACGATACAGCGGCTCGTCGATGCGCAAGCTCTGCTTCAGGGTGCTGGCGAGGTGGCGCAAAACCATGTCGCCCACCTGGTGCCCATAGGTATCGTTGATCGGCTTGAAATGGTCCACGTCGATCATCACGACATAGAGCAGGGTGCGGTTGCGCCGGGCTTCCTTCTGGTACAGGGTGTAGTCGTTCTCGATGCCGTAGCGCAGGGGCAGCCCGGTCAGCGGATCGCTGCGCACGGCTCTGGAAAGGATCAGGGTCTTGAAGTTGGCCAGCAGGCTGATCAGTTCGGTTTGCGAGCGTTCAAAACAGTCCAGGTCAACGGCATGCCCCGTTGCGCCGGCCATGACCTGGGCACAAAGAGATCGTATGGCGTCATGCATGGTCTGGTGCACGGCTTCGACGCGGCGGGCGGCGGGCGCGTCCAGCGCCTCGAAATGGGCCCGGTTTTCCACGAACCAGGCGCCGAAACGGCACAGGGTGTGCGCCAGGGGATCGAGCACGTCCTTGCCGGGCGTCGAGCGCAGCACGACGCAGCGGAGAATCCGGCGGGTCCAGTCCATATGCGCCTCCACTGCCGCATCGAGCTCGGTGATGAAGGTATCGGTTTCGGCGGACAGGTCAGGCATGGTTCATGGACCTGTTATTCATCATGGAGTTGCCATGCAAGCATCGTATTGCACGGCTCATGCCGGGTGCTGCACCCCCGGCTGTCTTAAATTTCGCGCACGACGCGAAAGCCCAGATTGATATCCAGTTCGTTTTCCAGCCGGCGGCGGCGGGCGGCGGCGCGGCAGTCCTCCGGGCCATCGAACCAGGACCCCCCCTTGGTGACGACCGCCTGCGGTCTGCCGGGCAGGGGATGCTCGGGCAGGCTGGCGTGGTCGCGGGTCCACGGGCTGGCGGTGAATTCCCACACGTTTCCCGGCATGTCGTGGACGCCCCAGCGGTTGGGGCGCAGCTTGCCGACCTCCATTGCGCCGCAGCGGACCGACCAGCGCGACAGCAGGCGCGGGCGCTTGGGGCGCGCGTTGTCGTAAGCCTGGCTGGCGTTGTAGCGCGCTTCCGCAGGGGTGATGCGGTCGCCCTGCGGGTAGGCGCTCGCCGCGCCAGCCCGGTAGGCATATTCCCACTCCTGCTCGGTGGGCAGGCGGTAACGCTGGCCGGTCTCACGCGAGAGCCAGGCGCAGTAATCGCGCGCCTCGGTCTGCCGCACATTGATCGCCGGCTGGCGACCGGCCAGCCACGCCAGTTCCGCGCGCGGCTGCCAGCCGGTGGCGCGGGCGTAGGCCTCGAATTCCTCCGTGGTGGCCGGATGCATGCCGATGGCATAGCTGCGCTCGATCAGCGCGGCGCGGCGCGGACGATCCTGTGCCGGCGCGGCTTCCGCAGGTGCGGCGCCGTATTCGAAGCTGCCTGCGGGGATGACGACCAGTGCGGGCGCGGCCGCCCCATCGGACAGCGCGTCCCGGAAATGGGTATCGGGCAGGCCGAGCGCGCGCGCGGTGTTCGCTTGCAGCGCGATCAGCTCGCCTGGGTGCAGGGCAAAGGTATCGGACAGGGCGGTGGAAGTGCGGTCGGGGTTCATGTGAACGCGGCATCGTGCGGGGGAGTCTGATTATGCCAGCTTCGTTTTCGTCCATTGCCCGGTAATCCTTGGCATGCGGTGGAGAAATGCATGGGCGCTGATATGTGAAATATGAGAACGAACGTTCATTCTCGTATATTGTTAAGAGTGTCCAGCACCACGGTGCCAAATCAACTGAAAGAACAT
>DASTEA010000148.1:0-2640 GCA_035710075.1 Thiobacillus sp. | reverse complement strand
CCCTGAACAGGGGAAAGATCAGCGCGGGATCGATCCCGCCCAGCGTCACCACTGCGCGGCTGGCTGGCTCGGTGTCGTACACGAAGCCTGGCGGCAGCGCGTTCTCGAAACGGAAGGGCTGGCCAGTGCGGGCGTGCACCTGATGCCAGTGGTGCAGGATGTCCTCGCGCCCTGCTGCCGTCAGCGGCGCGGTCTCGCCCGGCCGCAGGCCACCCAGCACCAGCGCGATCTTCAGGCTGTCGCGGTATTCGTCGCGCAGCGTCTCGATCACCGGTGAGAAACCCCAGCACCACGAACACATCGGGTCGGCGAAATACCAGAGGATGGGCGTGCTCATTTTGGATGGCGTCTCTTCAGGACATTGTTTTTCTGCCTGCGATAGTCCTCACCCTCTGGGTAAGCACGCAGCTACGGGCGCGCGGTGTCACGCGCGTTCTTTCTGATCTGTTCCAGATAGTTTACGCCCCAACCCTGAAGCGTCCTCAGCACGGGCTCAAGCGTTTTTCCGAAAGCCGTCAGCGAGTATTCGACTTTTGGCGGGACTTCCGATAGACCCTGCGCGCCACGACCTGGTCGGCTTCCAGTTTCCGCAACTGTCTGGCCAGCATTCTTTGGGTCACCGCAGGCATCAGTCGCGATAGCTCATTGGACCGCTTGGTGCCGCCCAGCAGATGCAACAGGGTGACCCCTTTCCATTTGCCGCCGATTACTTCGACGCAGGCCTAGGCCGGGCGCCCAAAGTCACAGACCGAGCACGAAATTGAAGCACTCATGTCTCTGGCTTTGCTTTCTCCGACGGCCTTCAACATCCAGCACTGGCGCTTCGTTCTGGTGCGCAACCCGGAATTGCGCGAAGCCATTCGTGCCGTGTCGTGGATGCAACCCCAGATTACGGAGGCTTCGTTGCTGGTGGTCATTTGTGCGGACGTCAACGCGTGGGACAAGGAACCCGATCGCTATTGGCGCAATGCGGCTGATGACGTCCGCGAGGGCGTGGTCGCCGCCATCGGCGAGTATTACCGGGGACGGCCGCAAACCCAGCGTGACGAAGCGATGCGCTCCTGCGGCATGGCAGCGCAGACCTTGATGCTGGCCGCGACAGAGATGGGGTACGACTCATGCCCGATGGATTTGTCGGATTTCGATGAGGTCGCGAAATTGATCCGATTGCCCGAGGGGCATGTCATTTCGATGTTCGTCGCCCTCGGCAAGCGTGTCCGGGAGCCGTGGCCAAGGGCAGGCCAGCTATCTCTGGACGAGGTGGTATGGGTGGATCACTTCTGAGCAGGACGCATTCCGCTTCAGCGCGGAGTGGATCGGCGTGCCCAACGGGGCATCGCGATCCTTCAGGGCTTGGGGGAATCGTCGGATTTGGGCGGCTTGTCGTCGTCCATGATGACGCTGTGCGCCGGGCCTTCGAGGTCGTCGAACTGACCGCTTCTGGCCGCCCACAGCATGACCCAGGCGATGACGCCGACGAGGACGAGGCTCAAGGGAATCAGCAGGATCAGGATGTCCACGGTTAGCGCAGAGCGGAGAGCGGCGAGCTGAGCGTGGCGGGGGCGGGCGCCGCTTCGTGCTTGAAATCGCTGAGCCGCAGCGCGTTCAGCACCACCAGCAGCGAGCTGGCCGACATCCCGATGCCGGCCATCCAAGGCGTGACGAAGCCGAGCGCGGCGGCGGGGATGGCGATGAGGTTGTAGCCGAGCGCCCAGCCCAGGTTCTGGCGGATGATGCGCTGGGTCTTGCGCGCCAGCGCCACGCCTTCGGACAGGGTGGCGAGGCGGCTGCCGAGCATCACCATGTCGGCGGCGGCCTGCGCGACGTCGGTGCCTTCGCCCATGGCGATCGACACCTGGGCGCCGGCCAGCACCGGGGCGTCGTTGATGCCGTCGCCGACCATGGCGACGATACGGCCCTGCTGCTGCAGCGCCTTGACGTAGGCGAGCTTGTCTTCCGGCAGCGCGCCGGCGCGCCATTCGGTGATGCCGAGCTGCTGCGCGGTGGTTTTCACCGCGCCCTCGGCGTCGCCCGACAGCAGGTGCAGGCGCAGCCCCTGCTGGCGCAGCGCGGCGAGCGCGGCGGGGGCATCTGCGCGCGGCGTGTCGGCCAGCGCGAACCAAGCGATCAGTTCGTTCTCTTGCGCCAGCGCCACCCAGCTCTCGTGCCCGTTTCCTGGGTGTTCGCCGCCAGCGGACTCGGGTGGCGTCGCGCCAGCGGCAGCGAAGCGCGGCGAACCCAGGCGATAGATGCGGCCGTTGAGCGTGCCCTCGACGCCGCGCCCCGGCGTGTTGCGGATTCCGCTGGCAGTGGTTGTCGATGTGGTGGCCTGGCACAGCGCCCGCGCGATGGGATGTTCGGAACCTGCTTCGAGCGCGGCAGCCAGTGCGCTGACTTCTTCTGTGCTGCGGCCGCCGAGCGGCACCACGCGGCGCACGGACAGGCGGCCGTGGGTGAGCGTGCCGGTCTTGTCGAACACCAGGTCGGTGGCGCGCGCCAGCGTCTCCAGCGCATGGCCGCGCGTGGTCAGCAGGCCCAGCCGGGTGAGCCGGCCGGTGGCGGTGGTGAGCGCGGCGGGGGTGGCCAGCCCCAGCGCGCAGGGGCAGGTGACGACGAGGATGGACACCACGATCCACAGCG
>DASTEA010000147.1:0-2957 GCA_035710075.1 Thiobacillus sp. | reverse complement strand
CCCCAGCAGGGTCTGGTACGCCAGGCCGTCATCGATCCCCTCGATCAGCTTGGCGATGGCCTGCGGCTGGTCGCCAGCCGGCTGAAATGGCTGGAACAGACGAAACGGGCTATTGGGGAAGGTAACGAACACAGGTAAAATCGCGCGGCCTAAAACTTGTCGATAGTAGCACTCCGCCCCCGCGGGTGCATGAAGGAACCACTGTGGAACTCTCCCGCCGCGTACAGGCCATCAAGCCTTCCCCCACCCTGGCCGTCACGGCCCGCGCCGCCACGCTCAAGGCAGGCGGCCGCGACATCATCGGCCTCGGCGCCGGCGAGCCCGATTTCGACACCCCGCAGCACATCAAGGACGCGGCGATCGCGGCGATCAACGCGGGCTTCACCAAATACACGGCGGTCGACGGCACCCCCAGCCTGAAGGCGGCGGTCATCGCCAAGTTCAAGCGCGACAACGGGCTCGACTACACCCCCAAGCAGATTCTGGTGTCGTGCGGCGGCAAGCAGAGCTTCTTCAACCTGGCACAGGCCGTGATCAACGCCGGCGACGAGGTCATCATCCCGGCGCCCTACTGGGTGTCGTACCCCGACATCGTCCTCCTCGCCGACGGCAAGCCGGTGATCGTCGAGGCCGGCATCGAGCAGGGTTTCAAGATCACCCCGGCGCAGCTGGAAGCGGCGATCACCCCGAAGACCAGGCTGTTCGTCATCAACAGCCCGTCCAACCCCACCGGCGCGGTGTACAGCGGCGACGAGCTGGCGGCACTGGGCGCCGTGCTGCGCCGCCATCCGCGCGTGCTGATCGCTTCCGACGACATGTACGAGCACATCCGGCTGGACGGCGCCCCCTTCGTCAACATCCTCAACGTCTGCCCCGATCTGTACGACCGCACCCTGGTGCTGAACGGCGTGTCGAAAGCCTATTCGATGACCGGCTGGCGCATCGGCTATGCGGCCGGCCCCGAAGCCATCCTGCGCGCGATGACCAACGTGCAGTCGCAGTCCACCTCCAACCCCACCTCGATCTCGCAGTGGGCTGCCGAAGCCGCGCTCAACGGCGACCAGGGCTGCATCACGCCGATGCTCGACGCCTTCAAGACGCGGCACCGCTATGTCGTCGACGCGCTGAACGCCATCCCCGGCTTCCACTGTGTCGACAGCGGTGGCGCCTTCTACGCCTTCCCCGACGTGCGCCCCGCCATCATGAGTCTGCTGGCCCGCGACATCATCGAGGAACCGACCGACATCGCGTTTTCCGAATACCTGCTGGAGTCCGCCGACATCGCCGTGGTTCCCGGCTCGGCCTTCGGCGCCGAAGGCTACATCCGCCTGTCGTTCGCCACCTCGCAGACCAATCTGGAAAAGGCGCTCAAGCGCATCGCGCAGGCGATGGCCTGAACGCTGGCCTCCTGCATCCGGTGCAGGTAGGCTGACGCCATGCGTTTCCCCACCCTGCCCCCCATCCGCGGTCCGCTCTCCCGAGTGCTCCAGCTCGGTTACACCACCGCACGCCTGTTCACCCAGAACGGCCTGTCCAACCATGCCGCGGCCACGGCATTTTATTTCCTGCTGTCCGCCACGCCCCTGTTGCTGCTGCTCAGCTACGCGCTGCAACTGGTCGGCCACATCGCCGAGAATTCGATGCCCGCGACCATCCTGATGGCGGCGCTCTACGACCAGTTGCGGCTGGACAGCCTCACCGGGCTCGGCTTCATTCCGCGTCAGGCCCAGCTCGCCGCCGGCGGCGTCGGCCTGCTGACCCTGCTGCTTTCATCGCGCGGGCTGGTCAATACGATGCAGGGGGCGTTCCGCATCATTTTCCCCGCGCAAAGCAAACGCAGCCTGATGGTGTCGTGGGTCTTGCCGCTGATCATCCTGCCGGTGCTGTTCCTGCTGATGGGGGTGGCCGCACTGGCGCAGGTCACCCTGGGCTTTCTGGAGCAAAACAACTTCATCGGCACGGGCAATGCCCATGTGCTGCAGGCGCTCAACTCACTGTTCGGCTTTGCCATGGTGTGGGCCCTGCTGTTTGCTGCGTACTGGCGTCTGCCGCGGCAGCCGCCGCCTGCACGCGTCGCAGCGGCGTTCGCGCTGGGTGCGATCATCAGCCTGGCTTTGCTGCTGATGCTCTTCAGCGCATTTTTCAAGCTGGAGAACTACTTGAGCCTGTATGGCGCCCTGGGCGGCGTGGTGTTCGTGCTGATCGGCGCCTATTTTGCCTTTCTGCTGCTCTACCTGTGGGCGCAGGCTCTGTATGCCTATGGCAAGGCCGACATCACCGCGCTGGAAAAACTGTTCCTCAGCGGCAGCGACCAGGGCGCGAGCACATTGGAAAGCTACGTCTTCAGCGACAGCCACCGTCTGCTGGAAAAGTACGGCCAGGTCCATCCGGCCGGGCATGAGGTGATCAAGGAAGGCGACGAGACGCGCACCGCCTATCTCCTCTGGGCCGGCCGCGCCGCAGTGTACAAGAACTTCGACAGCGGTCGCCGCCGTCTCAACGAGCTGCAGGAAGGCCAGCTGTTCGGCGAAATGGCCTACCTGCTGAACGAAAAACGCACCGCTTCGGTCGTCGCCGAAAGCGAAGTCACCGTGCTGGCGCTGCCGCCGCCCCTTCTGGAAGACCTGATGCGCCATTCCGCGCTGCTGTCGCGCCGCATCATCGGCACCCTGTGCCAGCGGCTGGCACGCATGAATACGGCGAACCCGGACTGAGTCTCGCAGTCTGAGTTTTATCCGGGAGCGGCCATGGCCTTGCATTCACTTTACGTCGATCTCAATTCCTACTTCGCGTCGGTCGAGCAGCAGCTGCGCCCCGAGCTGCGCGGCAAGCCGGTCGGCGTGCTGGCGGTGATGGCCGACACCACCTGCTGCATCGCCGCCAGCATCGACGCCAAGCAATTTGGCATCAAGACCGGCACCCCGGTGTGGCAGGCGCGCAAGCTGTGCAAGGACATC
>DASTEA010000146.1:0-5028 GCA_035710075.1 Thiobacillus sp. | reverse complement strand
CATCATCAAGCCGCTCGGCATCGACGATGTACCCATCGTCACCGTCACGCTGTGGACGCGCGACGAGACGCGCGGCGCCTATGAACTGGAGCAGGCGGCGCACGCCTCGGAAATCGAACTGAAGCGCATCGCCGGCACGCGCGAGGTCACCACCGTCGGGGGCCCCGGCCGTGCCGTGCGGGTGATGATGGATCCCGACCGCATGGCGGCGTTCGGCGTGTCGGCGCAGGACATCCGCGACGCCCTTCAGGTGTCCAACGCCGAACAGCCGTCGGGCACCCTGGTGTCGAACAACCAGGAAATCCTGGTGCAGACCGGCACCTTTCTCACCGGCGCCGACGACGTCAAACAGCTGGTGGTCGGCGTGTCGCAGGGCCGCCCGGTCTACATGAGCGATATCGCCAGCGTCCTCGCCGGGCCCGACCAGCCGGTGCGCTACGTCTGGCACGCCCCGGGCGCGGGCAGCCCGCACCAGGCTGACCGGGGCCAGACCTTCCCGGCGGTGACGCTGGCGATCTCCAAAAAAGCGGGCGAGAACGCGGTCGACGTCGCCGAAAAGGTGATCGAGCGGGTGAACTCGCTGCATGGCAGCGTGCTGCCCGAGGGGATCGAGGTCAGCGTCACCCGCAACTACGGCGCCACCGCCGACGACAAGGCCAAGAAGCTGATCCAGAAGCTGATCTTCGCCACCGCCTCGGTGGTGCTGCTGGTGCTGTTCGCCATCGGCCGCCGCGAGGCGCTGATCGTCGGCGCGGCGGTGCTGCTGACGCTGGCGGCCACCCTGTTCGCCTCGTGGGCGTGGGGCTTCACGCTCAACCGGGTGTCGCTGTTCGCGCTGATCTTCTCGATCGGCATCCTGGTCGACGACGCCATCGTGGTGGTGGAGAACATCCATCGCCGCATGGGGCTCGATCACGACGGCCTCGAAGCCATCATTCCGCGCGCGGTCGACGAAGTCGGCGGCCCGACCATCCTCGCCACCTTCACCGTGATCGCCGCCCTGCTTCCGATGGCCTTCGTCACCGGCCTGATGGGGCCGTACATGAGCCCGATCCCGATCAACGCCTCGATCGGCATGCTGATTTCGCTGGCGATCGCCTTCGTCATCACGCCCTGGCTGGCCCTCAAGCTCATCAAGCCGGCGCCGCACGGCGCCCACGCAGCGGGCGACAACAAGCTGCTTGCCCTCTTCCGCACGCGGCTGACGCCCTTCCTGCGCGGCATTGAAGGCCGTGGCGCGCGCCGCATGCTGTGGCTGGGGATAGGCCTGGCCATCCTCATTTCGGCCGCGCTGCCGGCGGTGCAACTGGTCGTCCTGAAAATGTTGCCGTTCGACAACAAGTCGGAATTCCAGATCATCGTCGACCTGCCGGTCGGCACGCCGCTGGAAAAGACCGCACAGGTGCTCGCGGAAATGGGCGAGGCCGTCGCCGCCGTTCCCGAGGTCACGGACTATCAGGCCTACGCCGGCACCGCGGCGCCGATCAACTTCAACGGCCTGGTGCGGCAGTATTACCTGCGCGCCGGCCCCGAGGTCGGCGACCTGCAGGTGAACCTGACCGACAAGCACGAGCGCGACCGCAAGAGCCACGACATCGCCCAGGCGATCCGTCCCGCAGTCGAGGCGATCGCGAAAAGGCACGGCGCCGACGTCAAGGTGGTCGAAGTGCCGCCGGGGCCGCCGGTGATGTCGCCGATCGTCGCCGAAATCTACGGCCCCGACTACGACGCACAGATGCAGGTCGCCAAGCAGGTGCGCGCGGTGTTCGAGAAAACCGATGGCATTGTCGCCATCGACGACACCGTGGAGGACGACGCCCAGCGCTTCGTGCTGCGCGTGCTGCAGAACAAGGCGGCGCTGGCGGGGGTGGCGCAGAAGGACGTCGTCGCGGCGATGAAGATGGGGCTGTCGGGTGAAAACGTCACCCCCATCCATGGCAGCGGCGCCAAGTATGAAGTCCCGGTTCGCATCACGCTGCCGCCGGAACGCCAGAGCGAAATCGGCGAACTGCTGAAGCTCACCGTTCGCGGCAGCGGCGGCACGCTGGTGCCGCTGTCCGAACTGGTCGAAGTGATGCCGAGCGCGCGCGAAAAGAGCATCTACCACAAGAACCTGCTGCCCGTGGTGTTCGTGCTCGGCGACACCGGCGGCACGCTGGATTCGCCGCTGTACGGCCTGTTCGGCATGCGCGGCGACCTCAAGGGCCGTGCGCTCGAACAGGGCGGCACGCTGTCCGAATATTTCATTCGCCAGCCCGCCGATCCCTATGCCGGGTTCAGCCTGAAGTGGGACGGTGAATGGCAGGTGACCTACGAAACCTTCCGTGACATGGGCCTCGCCTATGCCTTCGGGCTGATGCTGATCTACATCCTGGTGGTGGCGCAATTCAAGAGCTATCTCACGCCGCTCATCATCATGGCGCCGATTCCACTCACCGTCATCGGCGTAATGCCCGGCCACGCCCTGCTCGGCGTCCAGTTCACCGCCACCTCGATGATCGGCATGATCGCGCTGGCCGGCATCATCGTGCGCAACTCCATCCTGCTGGTCGATTTCATCAACCAGCAGGTGCGTGACGGCATGGACTTCCAGGAAGCGGTCATCCAGGCCGGCGCCACCCGCGCCAAGCCCATCGTGCTGACCGGTGCCGCCGCCATGCTGGGCGCCTTCTTCATTCTTGACGACCCGATTTTCTCCGGCCTCGCGGTATCCTTGATTTTCGGCATTTTCGTCTCCACCTTGCTCACGCTGGTGGTGATTCCGGTGCTGTATTACGCCGCCAATTACCGCAAATTTTCTTCCCAACAACAGGAGTCCTACCCATGACCGTTGAACGCATGGTCCGCATCATTGCCGGCCTTTTCATCATGCTGTCGCTGGTGCTGGCGCATTTTTCCGGCAGCACCGACCTGACCCAGCTGTCGTGGCTGTGGTTCACCGCCTTCGTCGGTTTCAACCTGTTCCAGTCCGGCATTACGCGCTTCTGCCCGATGGACATCATGCTGAAAAAAGCCGGCGTCAAGCCGGGCTGCGGCCTGTAAGCGAGAACATTCATGGACATGCAATTTCTGCAGGACAACTGGATGCTGGTGGCGCTGGCGGTGGTTTCGGGTGCCATGCTGGCCTGGTCCCTTATCGGCGGCAAACTCTCCGGCGTGGAGCAGGCCGACACCTTGAAGGCCACCCGGCTGTATAACGACGACGCGCTGGTGCTCGATGTGCGCGAGGACAAGGAATACGCGGCCGGCCATATCCCCAAGGCGAAGCACATCCCGCTCGGCCAGCTTGCCGGCCGCATCAAGGAGCTCGACAAGTTCAAGGGCAAGCCGATTTTGGTCACCTGCCGCAGCGGCCAACGCTCGGCAAGCGCCTGCCGCATGCTGAAAAAAGCCGGCTTCGAAACCGTATACAACCAGGCGGGCGGCATCATCGCGTGGGAACGCGCCAACCTGCCCGTCACCCAGAAATAAGGACCCTCTCATGGCCAAAGTCGTGATGTACTGCACCGCTGTTTGCCCCTATTGCGTCGCTGCCGAGCGCCTGCTCAAAAGCCGCGGCGTGATCGAAATCGAAAAGATCCGCATCGACCTCGATCCGGCGAAGCAGGACGAAATGATCACCCGCTCCGGCGGCCGCCGGAGCGTGCCGCAAGTGTTCATCGGCGACACCCATGTCGGCGGTTTCGACGACACCTCGGCGCTGGATGCCGCCGGCGAACTGGTGCCGCTGCTCGCCCGCGCCTGACGCCTGCGTGCCGGCGCGCGCTTGAATTTTTGGCGCGCGCCGCCATCCTGAAGGACAGATCGTTCGCTTCAAGGAGCCAAGATGGAACTCGCCTGCCCCCACTGCCTCGCCGTCAACCGCGTGCCGGACGACCGGATGGCCGACGCGCCGAAATGCGGCCAATGCGGCTCGCCGCTGCTGCCCGGCAAACCGGTTGATCTCAGCGCCGACAGCTTCGATCGCTTTATTGCCAAGGCCGGCCTGCCGGTGCTGGTCGATTTCTGGGCCGACTGGTGCGGCCCCTGCAAGATGATGGCGCCGATATTCCAGCAGGTGGCGGCCGAGATGGCCACGCGCGTGCGTTTTGCCAAGGTCGACACCGAAGCCCATCCGCAGGTGTCGATGCGCCACCACATCAAGGGCATTCCCAGCCTGATTCTGTTCAAGAACGGCACTGAGGCGGCGCGCAGCTCGGGCGCGATGGAAGCCCACGCGCTCAGACGTTGGCTGGCGTCGCAGGGTATTCAATAAGCCCCGTGTAAAATACCAACCCTACCCGGAGCGCAGGTTCCAATTTCCTATTCAGAGAGCCATCATGACCGACGCGCAACAACCCGTATTCAATATCGAAAAACTCTTCGTCAAGGACCTGTCGCTGGAAGTGCCCAACGCCCCCGCCATTTACCTGGAACGCGAGGCGCCGCAAATTGACGTCAACATGTCGACCGAAAGCCGCGCGCTGGGCGAAGACCTGTACCACACCAGCATCACCGTCACCGTCACCGCCAAAATCGGCGAAAAGACCATGTTTCTGGTCGAATGCACCCAGGCCGGTGTCTTCCGCATCCAGAACGTGCCGCAGGATCAAATACCCATGGTGCTCGGCATCGGCTGCCCCAATATCGTCTTCCCGTATCTGCGCGAGGCCGTGTCCGACGTGGTGATCCGCGCGGGCTTCCCGCCCCTCCTGTTGAACCCGGTCAACTTCGAAGCACTATTCCTGCAGCAGCAGCAGGCACAGCAGCAGCAGGCGGCGCCCGAGCAAACGCATTGAAGCGGAGGCATTGAAATTGCGACTACGCCAAAGCAGTTCGCTGAACACGGCAGGCTTGCTCCTCGCGGCCGGCCTGCTGTTGACGCTGGCGGCCCCCGCCTACGCGTTGGAATACCGTAGCACCGGGCGTGCCGCCCTGCTGTACGACGCGCCCTCGACCGCTGCCGGCAAGATCGCCATCGCCGGCAGCGGCCTGCCGCTTGAAGTCGTCGTCGACACCGACGCCTGGGTCAAGGTGCGCGACCATAGC
>DASTEA010000145.1:0-2918 GCA_035710075.1 Thiobacillus sp. | reverse complement strand
GAGCTGCTGCGCCAGCTGGCGCTGCTGCTGAAAGGCCATCTGCGCGAACGCGATACGCTGGCCCGTCTGGGCGGCGACGAATTTGCCCTGCTGCTGGAGAATTGCAGCATCCCCGATGCGCTCGAGGTGGCGGATATGTTCCGCGCCGAGGTGCAGCGCTTCCGCTTCAAATCGGGCGACCGCATTTTTGCCATCGGCATGAGCGTGGGCATGGTGGCGATCAATCGCGACAGCAGCACTGCAGCGAGCCTGCTATCGGCCGCGGATGCCGCCTGCTTTGTGGCCAAGGACCGCGGGCGCAACCAGATTCATCTCTATGAAAGCCGCGACATCGATTTGGTGCGCCACCGCAGCGAGCTGCAGTGGGTGACGCGCATTCAGCGGGCGCTGGAGGAAAATCGCCTGCGTTTGTCGTGGCAGGAAATCCGCCGCACCGATAGCGCCGGGGAGCCGCCCTGCCATGTGGAGTTGTTGTTGCGGATGGTGGGCGATGACGGCAGCGAAATTCTGCCCATGGCCTTTATCCCGGCGGCCGAGCGTTATTCCATCATGCCCGCCATCGACAGTTGGGTGATCGAGGAAACGCTAGGCGTGTGCCGGCGCTATCTGACGGACCGGCGCAGGCAGCATTGCCTGTTTGCGGTCAATCTGTCGGGCGCGTCGCTGAAAGATCCGGAATTTCGCCGCACCTTGCTCGAGCGCTTGCAGGGCCATCCCGAACTGGGGCCGCATCTGTGCTTTGAAATCACCGAAACGGCAGCGATCGGCAACCTTGCCGTCGTCAACGAATTCATCGACGCCATGCGCGAGTTTGGCTGCAGTTTCGCGCTCGACGATTTCGGCAGCGGCCTGTCGTCCTTCACCTATCTGAAGAATCTGAAAGTGGATTACCTCAAGATCGACGGCGCGTTTGTGCGCGACATTGCGAGCAATCCCATCGACCGCGCCATGGTCGAGGCGATTCACCGCATCGGCCACCAGATGGGACTGAAAACAGTGGCCGAGTATGTCGAATCGGAGCAGACGCTGTCCGTGTTGCGCGAGATCGGGGTGGACTATGTGCAGGGCAACGGGGTGCATTGCCCCGAGCCTCTGGAAAGCCTGTGCGGCAAATCCTGAGTGCGGAACAGGCGGGTCAGTCGCCTACGCCGAATCCCGCATCGATGACGGCCTGCACCAGCGCAGCGCGGTCAATCTGGGCGGGCTCGTATACCACGCGCGCCTGAGCGGGCGTCAGCGTGACTTCGACGCTCTGCACGCCCGGCAAGGCCGTCAGCACTTTCTGCACGCTGTTGACGCAGCCGCCGCAGGTCATGCCGGTCACCGACAAAATGATTTCGCTCATGCTGAATTCCGAAAGAAGTTTTAGGGCCCGATTTTATTCCAGCTGAAAAACAAAAGCCCGCGGCTTGCACCCGCGGGCCTGTCGGTCTGGGCAGGGATTACTTCTTGCGCGGTCGCTTGCGCAGGGCTTCCTTGGTGTGATCGATCAGGCGGTCGGCCACCACTTCGGCGTTGACGCTGAAGGTGCCGTTGGCGAGTGCCGCCTTGACCGACTCCACCTTGCCGGCATCTGTGATGTCGACCGAAGCCAGTTCGGCTTCGAGCGAACGGATGCGGGTGCTCGACTCAGTCAGCGTCAGCGAATCGCTGCCGCCCGCAGTGGGGGCTGACGCCTTGCCCGCACCCTTGCCCTTGGTGGCAGAAGTCTTGGCAGCAGCGGGGGGGGTGATGCGCTTGTCGATTTTCACGAGCTTGATTTCCTGTTGGCCAGTTTTCCGGATGGGGAGGGTGCTTAATTAGATGGGATACGGCACTTATCCGGAAAACCTTAGCACAGATTTACTTCAGCATATGCGACGCCAGTCCATCCGCCAGTTTGGGCTCGAACCAGGTGGATTTGGGCGGCATGACCTCATTGGCATCGGCCACTGCCATGAGGTCTTCCATGCGGGTCGGGTGGAGCGCGAAAGCCAGCGCCATTTCGCCGCTGTTTACCCGCTTTTCAAGCTCGGGCAGGCCGCGGATGCCGCCGACGAAGTCGATGCGCTTGTCGCGCCGGGGGTCGGTGATGCCGAGGATGGGCGCGATCAGGTTGTTCTGCAGCAGGCTGACGTCGAGGCGCCCCACCGGGTCGGCCGGGACGAGGTCGGGGCGGATGGCGAGACGGTACCAGCGGCCGGCCAGATAGAGGCCGAAGCTGCCCGGGTGCTCGGGCCTGGCGGCGCTGGCGGCAGCTTCGACACTGAAGGATGTGCCCACGCGCTCAAGGAAGGCTTCCGCGGAGAGGCCGTTGAGGTCGGTGATGACCCGGTTGTAGTCCAGGATGCGCATTTCGTGCGCGGGAAAAACCACCGACAGGAAGAAATTGTAGGGCTCGGCGCCGCTGTGTCCCGGGTTGGCCGCTTTGCGGGCGGCCGCGATGCGCGAAGCCGATGCCGAGCGGTGGTGTCCGTCGGCGATGTAGAGCGCGGGCATGGCGTTGAACGCGGCGGTGATGCGCGCCTGGGTCGCGGGGTCGCGAATCACCCAGAGGGTGTGGCGCACACCGTCGAGTTCGGCGTCGGAATCCGCAACGCCGCTGGACGCGGCAGCCAGGATGGCGTCGACTTCGGGTGCGGCGGGGTAGGCCAGCAGCACCGGGCCGGTCTGGGCGTCGAGCGCTTCGATCTGCCGCACGCGGTCGTCTTCCTTGTCGGGGCGGGTGAACTCGTGCTTGCGGATGCGGTTGGTGTCGTAGTCCGCCACCGAGGCGGCGGCCACGATGCCGGTCTGGCTGTGGCTGCCCATAACGATGCGGTAGGCGTAGTAGCAGGGCGCGGGGTCGCGCGCCAGCACGCCGGCCTGGATCATGGCCTGCAGGTTTTCCGCCCCCTTGGCGTAGACCTCGGACGCGTAGGGATTGGTGCCCGCGGGCA
>DASTEA010000144.1:0-9498 GCA_035710075.1 Thiobacillus sp. | reverse complement strand
TTCGCGCTGCTGGGCATGATGGTGATGGTGTCGGCCAGCCATTTCCTCACGCTGTATCTCGGCCTCGAGCTGCTGTCCTTGTCCTTGTATGCCATGGTCGCGCTGCAGCGCGAATCCAGCGTGGCGACCGAGGCGGCGATGAAGTACTTCGTGCTGGGGGCGCTGGCGTCCGGCATGCTGCTCTATGGCATGTCGATGATCTACGGCGTCACGGGCTCGCTGGCGCTGGGCGACATGGCGCAGGCGCTGGCCGACGGCACCGACCTGCGCATTCCGCTGGTGTTCGGCATCGTCTTCATCGTCGCCGGTCTGGCGTTCAAACTCGGTGCGGCGCCGTTCCATATGTGGGTGCCCGACGTCTACCACGGCGCGCCGACCGCGATGACGCTGTTCATCGGTTCCGCACCCAAGATCGCCGCGTTCGCCTTCGTGGTGCGGATTCTCGGGCAGGGGCTGGAATCGCAGGTGGCCGAATGGCGCGACATGCTGGTAATCCTGGCCGTGCTGTCGATGGCGGTCGGCAACATCGCCGCCATCGCGCAAAGCAACCTCAAGCGCATGCTTGCCTATTCGACCATTTCGCACATGGGCTTCATGCTGCTGGGCATTCTGGCCGGATCGCAAAACGGCTACAGCAGCGCGATGTTCTACATGCTGGTGTATGCGCTGATGAGCCTGGGCAGCTTCGGCATGATCCTGCTGCTGTCGCGCGCCGGCTTCGAAGCCGACAAACTCGAGGACTTCAAGGGCCTCAACCGCCGCAGCCCGTGGCTGGCTTTCCTGATGCTGCTGCTGATGTTCTCGCTGGCAGGCATTCCGCCGACCGTCGGTTTCTACGCCAAGCTGGCGGTGCTGCAGTCCGTGGTCGAGATCGGTTACGTGTGGCTGGCAGTGGCGGCAGTGCTGTTCTCACTGGTGGGGGCTTTTTACTACCTGCGCATCGTCAAGCTGATGTATTTCGACGCCCCGCACGACACCTCAGCGATCGGCGCCAGCGCCGACACCCGCGTCATCATGTCGGCCAACGGCCTGGCCGTGCTGGCGCTCGGGATCCTGCCGCAACCGCTGATGGCGCTGTGCGTGTACGCCATCGGCGCGTCTTTCTGAACCAAACCCTGCCGGAGCGGGTCAGCTCCGGCGTTGCTTAGCTTTTCGGATTCACCGTGAACTTCTCCACCACCCTGCTGCTGATCATGGCCTTCATCGCCGCCAACCTGCCGTTCCTCGTCGAGCGCATTTTCTTCGTCGTTCAGCCCAAAGTCGGCAGCAAGAATTTCGCCTGGCGGCTGCTGGAGCTGGTTGTGCTGTTTTTCGTGGTGGGTGGCATCGCGCTGCTGCTGGAAGGCAAACTCGGCGACATCCACAAGCAGAACTGGGAGTTCTACGCGGTCAACACTGCGCTGTTCGTGGTGTTTGCCTATCCGGGGTTTGTCTATCGTTATCTGTGGCGGCGGCGCGGCTAGGCTCGAGCATGGGTTGAGCAAGACGGTCTTGATCTGTTGAGGCGTCGCGATGAACGCTCCCCGTAAACAAAGGAATGAAGAATGGACACCCAAGAATTCAAACTGCGCGGCGAGTACGTCGCACTCTGCGACCTGCTCAAGCTTGCCGGCATCGCCGACAGCGGCGGGCAGGGCAAGCTCATGATCGCCAACGGAGAAGTCACCGTTGACGGCAGGCCCGAAAGCCGCAAGACGGCAAAGATAAGGGCGAATCAGACGGTGCAGTGTCTGGGGCAGACGGTTCGTGTCGTGGCGGGCTAAGCTCCCAGGCCCGAGCACAAAACAACAGGGATATGCGCGGCGTTGCGCGCTTAAAGAAAGCAGAAGAAAAAGCGGCCCGAATCAAATTCCACCACCAGCCGCGCCCCTCGGTTGAGCGCGTAATCCCAGGAGCCTTTGGTGGCGCAGCCTACGTGGCATTCGCTCACCCCCGCAGGCGATTCGAGGTCGCGTTCGCGGTCGTGCCAACTCACTAACATAGTGTCGTCGCCCAACTGCTGCCGGGCGATGGCTGTTGCCAGTTTCAGCGCGGCATTGAAGTCGAGGTCGAGTTCGGCACTGTCCAGGCGCAGGGTTTTCATGGCGCGGTGTCGGTCGGCGACTTCAAAGCGCCTGGCTTCGAAACTGCGCTTTTAGCGCGCCAGATCTTCATAACGCTTTCAGCGCGCCAGGGCTTCATAACTGCGCTTTCAGCGCATACAGCATATCGAGCGCCGCCTTCGGCGTGAGGGTGTCGGGGTCGAGTTCGCGCAGCTGGTCGAGCGCGGGATGCGGCGGTGGCTCGTCGCTGGGGAGGTGGGCGGCGAACAGGTCCCCCTGCGGGCCGGGCTGCAGCTGCGCGTCCTCGAGTTCGCGCAGATGGCGGCGCGCCGCGTGAATGACGGGACTCGGCACGCCGGCCAGGCGCGCGACCTGGATGCCGTAGCTTTGCGAGGCCGGGCCTTCCTCCACCGCGTGCAGGAACACCAGATCGGCACCGTGGTCCTTGGCGTCGAGGTGAACGTTGGCGAGCTGGCGGAATTCCTGCGCCAGCTGCGTCAGCTCGAAATAGTGGGTGGCGAACAGGGTGAACGCACGAGTGGCGCTGACCAGATGCCGCGCCACCGCCCAGGCCAGCGCGAGGCCGTCGAAGGTCGAGGTGCCGCGGCCGATTTCGTCGAGCAGTACCAGACTGTTGGCGCTGGCGTTGTGCAGGATGTGCGCGGTTTCGGTCATCTCGACCATGAAGGTCGAGCGCCCGCCCGCCAGATCGTCGGACGCGCCGATGCGGGTGAAAATCTGGTCGACGTCGCCGATTTTGGCCGAACTGGCGGGCACCCACAGGCCGCAGCAGGCCAGCAGCGTGATCAGCGCCACCTGCCGCATGTAAGTCGATTTGCCGCCCATGTTGGGGCCGGTGATCAGCAGCATCTGGCGGCTGCGGTTCAGCGTCGCGTCGTTTTGAATGAAGTGCGCCACCTGCGCCTCGACCACCGGATGGCGGCCGCCGCGGATGACGATGCCGGGCTCGCTGGTGTACTCGGGCGCGCAGAGCCTGAGCGTGCCAGCGCGCTCGGCCTGGCTCGCCAGCACGTCGACCTCGGCCAGCGCGGCGGCAATCGCGAGCAGATCCGGCACATGCGGCGTCAGCGACGCCAGCAAGGCCTCGAACAGCGCTTTCTCGCGCGCCAGCGCGCGATCCTGCGCCGACAGCGCGCGGTCCTCGAAGGTCTTGAGTTCCGGCGTGATATAGCGCTCGGCGTTCTTCAGCGTCTGGCGCCGGCGGTAATCGTCGGGGACCTTGTCCGCTTGTGCGCGGCTGACCTCGATGTAGAAGCCGTGCACCTTGTTGTATTCGACCTTGAGGGTGGCGATGCCGGAACGTGCGCGTTCGCGCGTTTCCAGCTCCAGCAAAAACGCCCCGGCGTCGCGCGTCAGCGCGCGCAGTTCGTCGAGATCGGCGTCGTAGCCGTCGGCAATCACCCCGCCTTCGCGCAGCACGCTCGCGGGCTCGGGCTGGACCGCGCGCACCAGCAGTTGGTGCAGGTCGGGGCGCGCGGCGAGCGCCACCTGCAAGCCCGCCAAGCGTGCGCGGTCGTCAGGCAAGGCGGCAGCGAGTTCGGGCAGCAGGGCGAGGGTGTCGCGCAGGCCGGAGAGGTCGCGCGGGCGCGCATTCTTCAGCGCGATGCGGCCGCTGATCCGTTCGACGTCGGCGCAACTTTTCAGCAGACGGTTGATTGCCGTCGCCGCGTCGGATGCCTCGGCCAGCACGCCGATCGCATCGCGTCGCTGAATCAGGATTCCGCGGTCGCGCAGCGGATGGTGCAGCCAATGGCGCAACAGGCGCGTGCCCATGCCTGTGGCAGTGGTGTCGAGCACCGACAGCAGGGTCGGCGCCGCTTCGCCGCGCAGGGTTTCGGTGAGTTCCAGATTGCGCCGGGTGGCGGCGTCGAGCTGCACGAAGTCGCTGTCGCGCTCGGCGTGAATCGCCTGGATGTGCGGCAGCGCGGTGCGTTGGGTGCTCTGGATGTAGTCGAGCAGGGCGCCTGCGGCGGCAATGGCCAGCGGCAGGTCGGCCACGCCGAAGCCGGCGAGGTCGCGGCTGCCGAGTTGCTGCGCCAGCCGGGTCTGCGCGCCGGCCGTATCGAACTGCCACGGCGCCAGCCGGCGCACCGCGCAGGATGCGCCGTTGAAGCCGAATTCGTCGGGCGCGAGGATTTCCGCCGGCCGCACCCGCGCCAGCAAGGCGGGCAGGGCAGCCGTATTGACTTCGGTGACCTGAAAGCGCCCGGCGGCGAGATTGAGCCACGCCACGCCGACCGTTTCGGTTGCATTAAGCATGCCGGGTGCGATCGCCAGAATCAGGGTGTCGCGCGTTTCGTCCAGCAAGCCGGAATCGGTCAGCGTGCCAGGCGTGACGATGCGCGCCACCTGCCGATCGACCGGGCCTTTGGACGTGGCGGGATCACCCACCTGCTCGGCGATCACCACCGATTCACCCAGCTTCAGCAGCCGCGCCAAATACTGCTCGGCGCTGTGATACGGCACGCCGGCCATCTTGATCGGCGCACCGGCGGAGGCGCCGCGCGTGGTAAGCGTGATGTTTAGCAGCCGCGCCGCTTTTTCCGCGTCGTCGAAGAACAGCTCGTAAAAATCGCCCATGCGGTAGAACAGCAGCATGTCGGGATGCTGCGCCTTGATGCCCAGGTACTGCTGCATCATCGGCGTGTGGGCAGTGGGCTCCTTGGCGATCGACATGGAGGGACGGGCGTCTGGATCAGACCTTCAGTTCGGGCGGCAGATGCGGTGCGATGACCTGTAGCATCTGCGCAAAGATTTTCGGGGTGGCGGCGACGATGTTGCCGGACGCCAGAAAGCCTTCATCGCCCATGAAATTGCCGACCAGGGCGCCGGATTCCTGCGCGATCAGGCTGCCTGCGGCGAGGTCCCAGGGTTGCAGGTGCATTTCCCAGAAACCGTCATAGCGGCCACATGCCACGTAGCACAAGTCGAGCGCGGCCGAACCGGGGCGGCGCAGTCCCGAAGTGGCGAGCATCATGTCGCGGAACATGTTGATGTAGGCATCGGCGAATCTGAAATCGCGAAAGGGGAAGCCGGTGCCGATCAGGCATTCGCTTAACTTGTTGCGCTTGCTGGCGCGGATGCGGCGGTCGTTGAGCATGGCGCCGCGGCCGCGGCTGGCGGTAAAGAGTTCGTTGCGCGCGGGGTCGTACACCACAGCCTGAGTGATCTGGCCCTTGTGCTTCAGGGCGATTGAGATCGAATACTGCTGCAGGCCGTGCAGGAAGTTGGTGGTGCCGTCGAGCGGATCGATGATCCACTGGTAGTCCTCGCCGTTTTTGGCGTCGGCCGCGCCAGACTCCTCTGCTAAAATCCCATGATTTGGGTAGGCGCCGAGCAGGATTTCGATGATGGTGCTTTCGGCGTTTTGGTCGACCTCGGTGACGTAATCGCGGTCCTGTTTGCTGCGCACGGTGAGCTGGTCGAGGTCGAGCGAGGCGCGATTGATGATTCGCCCCGCTTCGCGAGCGGCTTTCACCGCCGTATTGAGCATGGGATGCATGATGTCTGGCAATAGATTCAAAGAACGAGCCGCTATTTTACTTGATGACCCTAGCCGATCCTAAACTTCTCGCCAACATTCGCGTTGTGCTGACGCGCACCAGCCACCCCGGCAACATCGGCGCGGCAGCGCGGGCGATGAAGACGATGGGGCTGTCGCAGCTTTATCTGGTCAAGCCCGCTGTATTTCCCAACAGCCAGGCCGATGCGATGGCCTCGAGCGCGGCCGATCTGCTGACGCAGGCACACGTCTGTGCCACGCTGGCCGAGGCGCTGGCCGGCACCACGCTGGCGCTGGGCGTGTCGGCGCGGCGGCGCGACATCGTGGCCGAGGTGCTGACCCCACCCGCAGCGGCCACCCGCCTGCTGACCGAAGCACAGTCCGGCCCGGTGGCGCTGGTGTTCGGCAACGAAACCAGCGGCATGTCGAACGAGGAACTCGGGCTGTGCCAGGGGCTGGTGACGATAGCCGCCAACCCGGATTACACCTCGCTCAATCTGGCGGCGGCAGTGCAGGTGCTGAGTTACGAGATCCGCCAGGCCTGGCTGGGCCATCCGGACTGGCCGCAGCCCGAGATGGACGCGGCGACGGGGGACGAACTGGAGAAGTTCTACGGCCACCTGGAAACCACGCTGGCCGAGCTGGAATTCCTCAATCCCGGCTCGCCCAGCAAGCTGATGCTGAAACTGCGGCGGCTGTTTGCGCGCACCCGGCTGGCGAAGGAGGAGGTGAATATCCTGCGCGGGATCCTCACCGCCGCGCAGGCAGCCAGTCGGGGCGCCGTGCGGGCACGGAACCGCGACCCGGAATAGTTGACTAAATAACTCGGAAATAGCATCCTCGGCGTATGAACCTGTTCAGCCAACTCAAGGAAGACATCGCCGTCGTGTTCGACCGCGACCCGGCGGCGCGCACGACCTTCGAGGTGGTCACCACGTATCCCGGCTTTCATGCGATGGTCATCCACCGTCTGGCGAACAAGCTGTGGCGCATGGAATGGAAGTGGCTGGCGCGCTTTACCTCGCACATCGGGCGCTGGCTCACCGGAATCGAAATCCACCCCGGCGCCACCATTGGCCGCCGCGTGTTCATCGACCACGGCATGGGGGTCGTGGTGGGCGAAACCGCCGAGATCGGCGACGACTGCACCCTCTATCACGGCGTGACGCTCGGCGGCACCTCGTGGAACAAGGGCAAGCGCCACCCCACCTTGATGCCCGGCGTGGTGGTGGGGGCGGGCGCCAAGATCCTCGGTCCGGTCACGATCGGCGCCAATGCCCGCGTCGGCTCCAACGCCGTGGTGGTGAAGGACGTGCCGGACAATGCGACGGCGGTGGGCATTCCCGCCCGTATTCTCGACAGCGCAGCCGAAAAGCAGCGCAATCAGCAGGCGGAAAAACTCGGGTTCTCGGCCTATGCCATATCGGCCGACATGAACGATCCGGTGGTGAAAGCGATCCATGGCCTGGTCGATCATTCGGCGCACATCGACCACCGGCTGGAGCTGATTCTGGCGCAACTGCAGAAGCTAGGCGTGGAAATTCCGGCAGGTCAGGATCAGCCCGATGACTTTGACCCGAACTATTTGAACAAAATAGTTGACTAAATTACTAGGGTAAGGAATAGTTGACTGAAATGCTCGGGAATTTTATAGTTCGGGCGAAATTCAGGAGAACGCGTTATGAGATTGACCACCAAGGGCCGCTTCGCTGTCACTGCCATGCTTGACCTGGCGTTGCGCGGCGGCAAAAATCCGGTGACGCTGGCCGGCATCAGCGAGCGTCAGGACATATCGCTGTCGTATCTGGAACAGCTTTTCAGCCGTTTGCGCCGCCATGAACTGGTCGAAAGCGTACGCGGTCCTGGCGGCGGCTATTACCTCGCCCGGCCACTCGGCGACGTCAGCGTGGCCGACATCATCCGCGCGGTGGATGAACCCATCGATTCGACCCAGTGCGGCGGCAAGGAAAACTGCCAGGACGAGCACCGCTGCATGACGCACGACCTGTGGATGGGCCTGAATGCCCATATATATGATTACCTCGACAACGTGACGCTGGCGACTCTGGTGGCCAAGCAGGACGAGTGCAAGGAAAAGGTGCTGCAGGATCGCCGCGCCTTGAAGATTTCGCTGGTCGCTTGAACGATTCAATTAAGGCAAAACGATGAAAACACTGTATTTCGATTATTCCGCCACCACCCCGGTCGATCCGCGTGTGGCAGCCAAGATGATTCCGTATCTGACCGAGCATTTCGGCAATCCCGCTTCGCGCTCCCACCCGTTCGGCTGGGAAGCTGAAGCGGCGGTGGAAGAGGCGCGCGCCCAAGTGGCCGCGCTGGTCGGCGCCGACCCGAAGGAAATCGTGTTCACCTCCGGCGCCACCGAATCGAACAACCTCGCCATCAAGGGAGCAGGCCACTTCTACTCGGCCACCAAGGGCAAGCACATCATCACCGTGCGCACCGAACACAAGGCCGTGCTCGACACCGTGCGCGAGATGGAGCGCCAGGGCTTCGAGGCCACTTACCTGAACGTGCAGGAAAACGGCCTGCTCGACCTCGACGTGCTGCGCGCGGCGATCCGTCCGGACACCGTGCTGGTCTCGGTGATGGCCGTCAACAACGAAATCGGCGTGATCCAGGACATCGAGGCGATCGGCAAAATCTGCCGCGAAAAAGGCGTGATCTTCCACGTCGACGCGGCGCAGGCCACCGGCAAGATGCCGATCGACCTGTCCAAGCTGCCGGTCGACCTGATGTCGTTCTCGGCGCACAAGACCTATGGTCCCAAGGGCATCGGCGCGCTGTACGTGCGCCGCAAGCCGCGCATCCGCCTGGAGGCGCAGATGCATGGCGGCGGCCATGAGCGCGGCATGCGTTCGGGCACCCTGGCCACGCACCAGATCGTCGGCATGGGCGAAGCCTTCCGCATCGCCCGCGAGGAAATGGCAACCGAAAACGAGCGCATCCGCATGCTGCGCGACCGCCTGTACAACGGGCTCAAGGACATCGAGGAAGTGCATCTGAACGGCGACATGGAACAGCGCGTTCCGCACAATCTCAACGTCAGCTTCAACTTCGTCGAAGGCGAATCGCTGATCATGGCGATCAAGGATCTGGCGGTGTCGTCAGGTTCGGCCTGCACCTCGGCCAGTCTGGAGCCGTCCTACGTGCTGCGCGCCTTGGGCCGCAGCGACGAACTGGCGCACAGCTCGATCCGCTTCTCCATCGGCCGCTTCACCACCGTGGAAGAAGTCGATTACGCCATTAAATTGCTGCACGAAAAGATCGGCAAGCTGCGCGAGCTTTCCCCGCTGTGGGAAATGTTCAAGGAAGGCGTCGATCTGGATTCCGTGCAGTGGGCTGCACATTGATTTGAATTGAAGGAGAACACACATGGCTTACAGCGATAAAGTACTCGACCATTATGAAAACCCCCGCAACGTCGGTTCCTTCACCAAGGACGACGAAGGCGTCGGCACCGGCATGGTGGGCGCGCCCGCCTGCGGCGACGTGATGAAGCTGCAGATCAAGGTCGGCAAGGATGGCCTGATCGAAGACGCCAAGTTCAAGACCTACGGCTGCGGTTCGGCGATTGCCTCGTCCTCGCTGGTGACCGAATGGGTCAAGGGCAAGACCCTCGACCAGGCGATGGAAATCAAGAACACCGCGATTGCCGAGGAGCTCGCGCTGCCGCCGGTGAAGATCCACTGCTCGATCCTGGCCGAAGACGCGATCAAGGCCGCGGTCGCCGACTACAAGCAGAAAAAAGGCTTGGAGTAAGTCATGGCCGTGACCTTGTCCGAGCGCGCAGCGCAACACGTCACGAACTACATCGCCAAACGCGGCAAGGGCGTCGGCATCCGTCTCGGCGTGCGCACCACCGGTTGCTCCGGCATGGCCTACAAGCTGGAGTTCGCCGATGAGGCGCCC
>DASTEA010000143.1:0-7282 GCA_035710075.1 Thiobacillus sp. | reverse complement strand
TCAAGTCGACGCTGGAAGAGGCGCTCGATGCCTCGCTGCTGCTCCACGTCATCGACGCCAGCGACCCCGGCTTCGAGCGGCAGATCGAAACCACCGACGAAGTGCTCAAGGAAATCGACGCGCAGGACGTGCCGCGGTTGCGCATCTTCAACAAGATCGACCACGTCGGCGACGCCTCGGCGCAAGCCGAACGCGAAGCCGCGCTGCGCGCCGACTACCCCGGCTGCATCGTGATGAGCGCGCGCCGCCCCGACGACATCGTGAAACTGGACAAGGCGATCCTTGCGTTCTTCCAGAAGGATCTGGTCGAGGCCGAGCTGTTTCTGCCGTGGTCGGCGCAGCAGCTGCGCGGCGAAATATTCGCGCGCTGCGAGGTGCTGGAGGAGCGCGCCGACGAAGACGGCGCGGCGCGCACGCAAGACGGTTCGCACGTTGGGTGCCCAACGCGGGCTGATCGGGTGAGCGCCGCTGCCTTGATCAGCCGATAGGGGTGCAATTATCCGGCCACCCCGCCCCAGCGCCCGAATGCCCCGGTTAATCATCAGTTAATCCAGATCGATGAGACTGGGTTCCATCCCTTCAATTGCGAAGCCAAATGGAACCTGGAAGCTGGTGTTGTCACGATGCATTGGCCCGGATCGGCCTCGATCCCGCGCTGACCCTGCGCGCACTCGGCAGAAGCCGGGGTTCCGCGGGCCGCGCGGCCGCCGAGGCATTCATTCGCGAGCGCTTCGCTGTCCGCTATGGCGCTCGGGTGCGACATTTCATGCCGATCCTGCTGCAGCTCGAGGATGATAACGGGATGCGTCACGGCGCAGTGGGCGTGCGCAGCGCGGCCCTCGAACCCCTGTTCCTGGAGCGTTACCTCGACCGCCCGGTCGAGACTGAGATCGCCCGCCAGTCCGGCTTTTCCCCTGCCCGCGAGCGGATCGTCGAAGTCGGCAACCTCGCCGCCCGGGGTGACGGACACGCGCGCCTGCTGATCGTCGCCCTGACCGCCCTGTTGGCGGCGCAGGGTTTCGACTGGGTGGTGTTTACCGGCACCCCTGAGGTGCTGAACAGCTTCAGCCGGCTCGATCTCGGCCCCCTTCCCCTCGGCGAGGCCGATCCGGCACGCATGGGAGACGAACTCGCGGACTGGGGCAGCTACTACGACAGCCACCCCATGGTGATGGCCGGCAACATCCGCCGCGGGCACGAGCGTCTCCTGAGCATGGGCGTGTATCACCAGCTGGCGCACCAGCCGCTTTATTCGGTGACGGACGGACAAGACGTTGCTGTCGCCTGAGACCCTGTTTGCGGCGATGCGCGCACACGCCGAGCGCCCCGCGCTGCAGCAAGGCGAACGCCGACTGAGCTACCGCGAAGTGCTGCAGCAAGTGGAACTGCGTGCCGAGCGCCTGCGCACCATGGGATGCCGCCGCATCGCCATCGCGCTCGACAATGCCATCGACTGGGCGCTGTGGGACCTCGCGGTGCTTGAGGCCGGCCTGGTCTGCGTGCCGCTGCCGGCGTTCTTCTCCTCCACCCAGCTGGCACACGTGCTGCACAGTGCGGGGATCGACACGCTGATTGTCGACGACAGCCGCGCGTTCCAGCATGCCGGCTTCGGTCCCGCCGCCGGCCAGTTGGCGCAGCGCGTCGTCGAAGATCCGCCAGCCCTGCCTGCCGGCACCGTGAAGATCACCTACACCTCCGGTACCACGGGCCAGCCCAAGGGGGTCTGTCTGGAGGCGAAGGCCATGCTGGCGGTGGCAACGAGCCTCTGGCAGGCCAGCCAGCCGTGCTCGATCCAGCGTCACCTGTGCGTGCTGCCGCTGGCCACGCTGCTGGAGAACATCGGCGGCCTGTACGCCCCGATGCTGGCCGGTGCCGTGGTCGAGCTGATGCCGATGGCGGAAATCGGCTTCTCCGGCACCAGCGAGTTCGACGTTCAACGCTTTCTCTCCGCGCTGCACCGCAGCCAGCCGAACAGCCTGATCCTGGTGCCGCAGTTGCTGCTGATGCTGGTCACCGCGGCCGAGCACGGCGCGCCACTGCCCGCATCGCTGCGCTTCATCGCCGTCGGCGGCGCACGGGTTTCGGCCCGCCTGCTGCGCCGGGCGGAAACCCTCGGCCTGCCGGTATTCGAAGGCTACGGGCTTTCCGAATGCGCCTCGGTGGTCTGCCTCAACAGCCCCGCCCGGCGCCGGATCGGCACCGTCGGCCAGCCGCTGCCGCATGTCGAGGTGCGCATCGGCGAGGCCGGCGAGGTTCTGGTGCGCGGACCGCGCATGCTCGGCTACCTGAATGAGGCGGCGCCTGCGGGCGAATTTCTGGACACCGGCGATCTTGGCCACTTCGAGGACGGCTTTCTCGTCCTGCACGGGCGCAGCAAGCATCAGTTCGTGACCGCCTACGGGCGCAACGTCAACCCGGAATGGGTCGAAGCAGAACTCGTCCAGCAATCGCCGATCGCCCAGGCCTGGCTCTACGGCGAAGCCCTCCCCGCCAATGTCGCGGTGCTGGTGCCACGGCGCGACGACATCCCCGACAGCGCGCTGCAAGCTGCCGTGGCCGCGGTGAACGAGGGTCTGCCCGATTACGCCCGGGTCCATCACTGGCTGCGTGCCGACGAAGCCTTCACGCCCGCCAATGGCCTGGCCACCGCGAATGGCCGTCTTCGACGGGCGGCGCTGCTGAACAAGTACTGCAACGCCATCGAACAACAGACAACTATCGAAACCTTGTCAGGAAAATACTGATGCAGTTCTACGAATCCCTGCTCGAGCAAACCACCGACGAGCGCGAAATCCTTCTGGCTGCCCCGATCATCCAGCAGGCCCTCGCCGGCACGGTGACGCTGGAGAGTTACGTGGCCTTTCTCGGCCAGGCCTACCACCATGTCAAGCACACCGTTCCCCTGCTGATGGCCTGCGGTTCCCGTCTGCCGGAGCGGCTGGAATGGCTGCGCTCGGCGACCGCCGAATACATCCAGGAAGAAATCGGCCACGAGATGTGGATCCTCGACGACATCCGTGCCTGCGGCGGCGATGCCGAACGCGTGCGCGCCAGCGCCCCCAATCTCCCCACCGAACTGATGGTCAGCTATGTCTACGACCGCATCGCGCGCGCCAATCCGGTGAGCTTCTTCGGCATGGTCAACGTCCTCGAAGGGACCAGCGTCGCGCTGGCGAGCCGTGCCGCAGGCGTCATCCAGGACCGGCTCGGCCTGCCGGCCGCGGCCTTCAGCTACCTGAACTCCCACGGCAGCCTGGATATCGAGCACATCGAGCTGTTCAGGGGGCTGATGAATCGCCTGGATGACCCGGCCGACCAGGCCGCCGTGATCCATACCGCGCGCGTTGTCTACCGCCTGTACGGCGACATGTTCCGCAGCCTGCCGCTGTCTTCCTGAGGGGATCGAGATGAATATTTCAGAATGTCGTGCGCTGATTACCGGCGCCAGCGGCGGAATCGGCCAGGCCGTGGTGGATGCACTGTGCCGGCAAGGCGCCCATCTGCTGGCGGCTGGACGCAACGCCGACCCGCTCAACGATCTGGCCGGGCGCTTTCCCGGCCAGATCGAGGTCATACAGGCCGACATGGGAACCGCGGCCGGGCGTGACGCCGTGCTTGCCGCCGCCATGCGCTTCGGCGGCCTGAACTGCCTGATCAACGCCGCCGGGGTGAATCGTTTCGGCCTGCTCGAACAGCACGACGATGACGCAATCGCCGAAATCATCGGGCTCAACGTGACCAGCACGCTGCAACTCACGCGCCGCCTGCTGCCGGAGCTTCTGCAACAGGAGCAGGCGCTCATCGTCAATCTTGGCTCCACCTTCGGGTCGATCGGCTATCCCGGATTCACCGCCTACTGCGCCAGCAAGTTTGCCCTGCGCGGATTCTCCGAGGCATTGCGCCGGGAACTGGCCGACACCCGAATCAACGTGCTTTACATCGCCCCACGCGCTGCCCGTACGGCGATGAACGAGGCCCACGTCGTGGCAATGAACAAGGAACTGAACGTCGCCATGGACGACCCGGAAGTCGTGGCGGCCGCAGTGGTGAAAGCCCTGCGCAACGAACGCAGCGAAATCTTTCTCGGCTGGCCGGAAAAGCTTTTCGTGCGCCTCAACAGCCTGCTGCCCCGGCTGGTGGACCAGGCACTGCGCAAGCAGCTGCCCGTGATCAAACGCTTTGCCCGTACCCGACCCTGAAAGGAGAAACCCATGAATCATTTGCGCAATCTTTTGCTGGCCGCCGCCTGCCTATGCAGCCTGCCGGCATTTGCCTTGAGCGAGGACAGCCAGCAACGCCTGCAGCAGTTGCAGACGCGCTGGGCCGAAATCAACTACCAGTTGCCGAAGGACCGGCGCGAGGCAGCCTTTGCCAAGCTGGGCGCAGCGGCGGAAGAAGCCGTGAAGACCGAACCGAAGGCGGCGGAACTGCTGATCTGGCGCGGCGTCATCCTCAGCACCTGGGCCGGCGCCAAGGGCGGGCTGGGCGCACTGGACCTGGTCAAGCAGGCCAAAGCCAGCCTTGAATCCGCGCTGGCGGTCAACCCGCAGGCACTAAGCGGCTCGGCCTACACCAGTCTGGGCTCGCTTTACTATCAGGTGCCCGGCTGGCCGCTGGGCTTCGGCGACGACAAGAAGGCCGAGGCGATGCTGAAGAAGGCGCTGCAAATCAATCCGGACGGCATCGACCCCAACTACTTCTACGGTGATTACCTGTTCCGCCAGAAGCGCTATGCTAGTGCGCGCACGGCACTCCTGCGCGCCCAGGCGGCGGGCGACCGCCCCGGCCGCGCACTCGCAGACGAGGGCCGGCGCGGTGAAATTCACGCGCTGCTGGCCAAGGTCGAGGCTGAACTCGACTGAATCCGTGCGCAGATCAGGACACAGAACGAGAGCCGAAGCATGCGGATTTTGCTGGTGGAAGACGATGCGAGTTTGGGCGAGGGCATCCGCACCTCGCTCAAGCCGGAGGGATACACGGTCGACTGGGTTCAGGACGGCCACAGCGCACTGCATGCACTAACGCACGAGAGCTTCGACCTCGTGGTGCTCGATCTCGGCCTGCCGCGACTGGATGGCATCGGGGTGCTCAGGCAGCTTCGCGCGGCGGGCAATCCCGTCCCGGTTCTGGTGCTGACTGCGCGCGATGCCATGGCGGACCGCATCGCCGGACTGGATGCGGGCGCCGACGACTATCTGGTCAAGCCCTTCGACGTTGACGAACTCAAGGCGCGTCTGCGCGCGCTGCTGCGGCGCAGCTTCAACCGCCCGCAACCCGCGCTCGAATACGGCGGGATCACGCTGGATCCTGCCAACCAGACGGTGACCTGGCAGGGACAGCCAGTGAACCTGCAGCGCAAGGAGTTCATCCTGCTGCATGAACTGATCGCCCAGCCGGGGCGGGTGCTGACCCGCGACAAACTGCAGCAGGCCCTCTATGGCTGGGGCGAGGAAGTCGAAAGCAATGCGATCGACGTGCACATCCATCACCTGCGGAAGAAATTCGCGCCTGAACTGATCCGGACCGTGCGCGGTGTCGGTTACCTCGTGGACAAACGCTGATGCATTCCATCCGCTCGCGGACACTGGTGCTGGTGCTGGGCTTGCTCGGCGTGTCGCTGGCGGTGATTTCCTGGATCAGCTATCGCGACGCACAGCACGAAATCGAGGAGCTATTCGACGCCCAGCTGGCGCAGACGGCGCGCCTGCTCGAAGGCATGGTCAGCCGCGACATGACGCCGTCGGCGCGCGAATCCCTGCAGCTGGCCCTGAACCAGGCTGCCGGCACACTGGCCGAAGCAATGCCAGGTCACCGTTACGAGAGCAAGCTGGCATTCCAGGTATTCGACGGCAACGCTGAAGTCGTGCTGCAGTCGGCAAGCGCGCCGGCCGGATTGCTCGAAAGGCTGCTGGCAGCGCGGCAACCCAACCTGTCCGGCCCCACCACGATTGGCGCCGCCGGTCTGCCGGCAGGCTTGAGCGACGAGCTGGTCGGTTACCACGAGATCCCGATCGACGTTCATAGCTGGCGGGTGTTCGTCCTGCATGATGTCCGGGATGAATTCTGGATCGTGGTGGGTGAACGCGAAGACGTGCGGGGCGAACTGGTCCACAAGATCGCCCTGCGCAGCCTCGCACCCGACTTCATCGGACTGCCGTTGCTCGCGCTGCTGGTGTGGCTCGCGATCGGCTGGAGTCTGACGCCGCTCAAGCAGATGGCGAACCTGATCAAGGCACGTAATCCGGACAAGCTTGCACCACTGGTGATCGCAGGGCTGCCCCGGGAACTCGAGCCGATGGCTGCCGCACTGAACCGCCTGCTGCAGCAACTGAACGCCCTGCTTGAACGGGAAAAACGCTTTCTGGCCGATGCTGCCCACGAACTGCGAACGCCGCTGGCTGTGCTGCGCATTCATGCGCAGAACGCCGCCGGCGCGCCCGACCCGGCCGACCGCGCAGAAGCCTTGCGCCAAATGCTGCACGGCGTCGACCGGGCCACCCGCCTGGCCGAGCAACTGCTGACCCTGGCACGCCTCGAGCCAAACGCCGCACGCCTGAAACTGAACGAGCTCGACCTGCATGCCTTCGTCCGCAACGAACTGGCCGAACTCACCCCCCTGGCGCTGGAGCGGGGGCTGGAACTGGCCCTGAGCGCCGACGACACGGGCGATTACCGCCTGCAAGCCGACGCCACCAGCCTCGGTGTCCTACTGCAGAACCTCGTCACCAACGCGATCCAGTACACACCTGAGGGCGGTCGGATCCAGGTACTGCTGAAAGAGGCACCGGACAAGGTTGAACTCCACGTGCAGGATAGTGGCCCGGGCGTTCCGAAGGCGATGCGCGCAAAGCTTTTCGAGCGTTTCTTCCGGGAAGGCGTCGGATCGGGGGCGGGGCTGGGACTTTCCATCGTGCAACGTATCGTGGAACTGCATCGGGGCACCCTCATCCTGGGCGACGCCCCGCTCGGCGGCCTGGACGTTCAGGTCCACCTGCCGCGACACGGCACGAACAACGGGACCGGCTGAGTTCGCCTCGCATGGCACGTCCCAGACAGGCTCATGCGCATACGCCCCTGGAAACAGGCGGGGCTTTCTTTACACCCGGCTCGCCGTTGCTGGCGTCGGCTTCCGGCAGCTTCTGCAGGTGGCCGTCGAGGTGCGCTTCGACCTGACGTTCGGTTTCGGCGAGAAAGCCGAGGTTCCATTTGTCGCCCAGCATTCCTGCCACCACGCCCATGCCGAACGCGCCGCCGAACCACAGCGGGTTCAACAGGCTCTTGC
>DASTEA010000142.1:0-14913 GCA_035710075.1 Thiobacillus sp. | reverse complement strand
CACCGGCAACAAGGTCAATTACCAGGGCATTGGCTCTTCGGGCGGCGTCAAGCAGATCAAGGCCAAGACCGTTGATTTTGCCGGTAGCGATGCCCCCCTGTCGGAAGCCGATCTGGATGCGAACCACCTGATCCAGGTTCCAACCGTCATGGGTGGCGTCACCATCGTCATGAATGTCCCCGGCGTCGAATCCGGCAAGCTGAAGCTGGATGGGGTCACCGCCGCCAACATCTTCCGCGGCGCGATCACCAAGTGGAACGATCCCGCCATTACCAAGCTGAATCCCGGTGTCAAACTGCCGAACCTGGCCATTACCGTGGCGCACCGCTCCGATGGTTCGGGCACGACCTATGCCTTCAGCAACTACCTGGCCAAGCAGTCAATGAGCTTCAGGCGTGATGTTGGCGCGGGCAATACCGTGAACTGGCCGTCGAACGCGGTGGGCGGAAAAGGCAACCCGGGTGTGGCGGCCAACGTGCAGAAAATCAAGGGCGCGATCGGCTACGTCGATATCGCCGATGCGATGAAGAACAACATGGACTTCGTCGCGCTGAAGAACCGTGCCGGCAATTACATCGTCCCGAACCAGCAGTCGGTGGCCGATGCTGCTGCCGGTGCCAATTTCAAGGTCAAGGGCATGGCCCCCGACCTGCTCGACCAGTCGCATAAGAACGCCTGGCCCATCACCACGGCCACCTTCATGCTGGCCTATGAAAAGGCCGACGCTGCAAAGCAAAAGGGCGTGGTGGACTTCTTCACCTGGTCCCTGAACAACGGCCAGAAGATGGCTGAAGAGCTGGGCTTTGTGACCTTGCCGCCCAATGTCGTGAAGATGGTTGAAGCCGAGATGAAGAATATCAAGTAAAACATTTGGATTGATCCGACTTGATGTTGGCCGGGGGCCGCATGCTGCCCCCGGCATTCTGCGTAAGCAGCTGCCTCATGCGGCTGCTTACGCAGACAAAAAAACCGAACCGATAGGCACCCCACCGTGAGCGAGACCAGCGTATCTGCCGGAGTCGATCTGCATGCCAAGCAGGTCCGAAAATTCTGGTTGCAGGACAAGCTTTTCCATCATTCCACCCAGCTTTTCGCCTTTGTTGTTCTGGTGGCACTGGTGGGCATTCTGGTGACGCTTTCCATCGAAGCCTGGCCCAGCATCAAGGAATTCGGCCCGTCCTTTCTGTGGACCAATATCTGGAGCGTGCCGGACGACAAGTACGGCGCGCTGGCTGCCATCTACGGCACCGTGACGACTTCCGTGCTGGCATTGTTGATTGCTGTTCCGATCAGTTTCGGGATTGCGCTGTTCCTGACCGAAACCTGTCCAGTGTGGCTGCGCCGTCCCTTGGGAACCGCGATTGAATTGCTGGCAGGGATCCCCTCCATCGTGTATGGCATCTGGGGTTTGTTCGTGTTTGCGCCGCTGTTTGCCGATTACGTTCAGCCCCCTTTGCAGGCGCTGCTGGGCGATGTGCCGATTATCGGCGGCTGGTTCTCCGGTCCCCCCATTGGTGTCGGCATCATGGCCGCCAGCATCGTGCTGTCGCTGATGGTCATTCCATTTATTGCGTCGGTGATGCGCGACGTATTCGAGACGGTGCCGGATGTGCTGAAAGAGTCCGCTTACGGCATCGGTTGCACCAACTGGGAGGTGGTGCGCAACGTCGTGCTGCCCTACACTCGCGTTGGCGTCATCGGCGGCATCATGCTGGGGTTGGGGCGCGCGCTGGGCGAAACGATGGCGGTCACGTTCGTGATCGGCAATGCTAACCGCATCAACGGCAGCCTGTTTGCCCCCGGCACCTCGATCGCGTCTACCCTGGCGAACGAATTTGGTGAAGCGGACCCTGGCCTGCACATTGCATCCCTGTTCGCGCTGGGCCTGGTGCTATTCATCATCACCTTTATCGTGCTGGCCATTTCGCGCTGGCTGATCAGCCGCAGCATGGGCTCCGAAGGCCTGTAAGGTGCGCATGATGAATCTGTATACCCGCCGCGTCTGGACAAACCGCATCGGCATCACGCTGTCCATGGTTGCGATGAGCCTGGGGCTGATCGCGCTGCTGTGGATTTTGTGGACGCTGTTTTCCAGAGGCTTTGCCGCGTTGAGCTGGGATCTGTTTACCCAGGACACGCCGGCGCCGGGCTCCGAGGGCGGCGGTTTGCGCAATGCCATCGTCGGCAGCGGTCTGATCCTGTTCTTTTCCATGCTGATTTCGACGCCGATTGGCATTCTGGCCGGTATCTATCTGGCCGAGTTCGGGCGCATTTCAAAATTCGCCTCATTCACCCGTTTCATGACCGACATCATGCTGTCGGCACCCTCCATCGTCATTGGCCTGTTCGTGTACGCCTTATTTGTGGTGACCACAGGTGGATTTTCCGGCTGGGCGGGGTCGCTGGCGCTGGCGCTGATCGCCATTCCGGTGGTGGTGCGCACCACCGAAAACATGCTGAAGCTGGTTCCGACCAGCCTGCGCGAGGCGGCCTTCGCGGTGGGCGCGCCGCGCTGGCAGGTATCGCTCAAGGTGACATTGCGCGCAGTCAAATCCGGTGTGGTGACCGGCGTGCTGTTGGCGATGGCGCGCATTACCGGCGAAACCGCGCCGCTGTTGTTTACCGCACTGAATAACCAGTTCTTCAGCACCAATATGTCCGACCCGATGGGCAACCTGCCGGTGGTGATCTTCCAGTTCGCCTTGAGCCCGTATGACAACTGGGTCAATCTGGCCTGGGGCGGGGCACTGTTGATCGCCCTTCTGGTGTTGGCGGTCAACATCGGTGTGCGCATCGTTTTCCGCAACAAAGTCAAACGTTAATTTCTCCGGAGCTTTCTGATGCCCGATCAAGCCATGCCAACCGGCGAAAATGCTGCCTTGCAGGTCCGCAACCTGGATTTCTTTTACGGCGATTTCAAAGGCCTCAACAACGTCAATCTGGATGTTGCCAGCAACAAGGTGACGGCCTTCATCGGACCGTCCGGTTGCGGCAAATCCACCTTGTTGCGCACCTTCAATCGCATGTATGACCTGTATCCGGGGCAGCGCGCTGAAGGCGAGATCCTTTTTCATGGCAAGAATCTGCTCGACAAGAGCCAGGACGTGAACCTGGTGCGCGCCAAGATCGGCATGGTGTTCCAAAAGCCGACGCCGTTTCCCATGACGATCTACGAAAACATTGCTTTCGGGGTGCGCCTGTATGAGCGCATGTCAAAAAGCGCAATGGACGATCGCGTTGAATGGGCGCTCAACAAGGCCGCGCTGTGGGGCGAGGTGAAAGACAAGTTGCAGCAGAACGGCCTGTCGCTTTCTGGCGGCCAGCAGCAGCGTTTGTGCATCGCGCGCGCGGTCGCGGTCAAACCTGACATCGTGCTGCTGGACGAGCCGACTTCGGCGCTGGACCCGATTTCAACTGCCAAGATCGAAGAACTCATCAGTGAGCTGAAAAGCGAATACACCATCGCCATCGTCACCCACAACATGCAGCAGGCTGCGCGGATTTCCGACTTCACGGCGTTCATGTACCTGGGCGAACTCGTCGAATTCAACGAAACCGGTACGATCTTCATGCAGCCGGTCAAGAAGCAGACCGAAGATTACATCACCGGCCGATTCGGCTAATCATCGGCGCGCGCAACGGGTTCGGCGGTTGACCGGCGGGCGCGTTGCGCTTACCATCGCGCACTTTTGTACGGCAGAATCCCATGCGCAAGAAGCTCGTAGCCGGTAACTGGAAAATGCACGGCAGCCTGGCCGAAAACGCCGCGTTGCTGTCCGCACTCAGGCCTGCCCTGGCCGGCATCGAGGCGGTGGTTTGCGTGCCTTTTCCGTATCTGGCGCAAGTGCAGGCCGCGCTTGCCGGATCGTCGATTTTCTGGGGTGCACAAAACGTCTCCGAGCAGGCCAAGGGCGCGTTCACCGGCGAAGTGTCGGCATCCATGCTGCTCGATTTTGGCTGCAAGTATGTGATTGTTGGTCATTCCGAGCGGCGCGCCCTGTATGGCGAATCAGATGCGCGGGTGGCGAGCAAGTACATGGCGGCACAGGCAGCGGGCATGACGCCCATCCTGTGCGTCGGCGAATCGCTGGCCGAGCGCGAGGCGGGCGTGACCGAAGCGGTCGTCTCGCGTCAGCTCGATGCCGTGATCGACGCGGCGGGCGTGGGTTCATTGGCCAAGGCCGTGGTCGCATATGAGCCTGTGTGGGCGATCGGCACCGGCAAGACCGCCTCGCCTGAGCAGGCGCAGGCGGTGCACGCATTCATTCGCGGCAGGATCGCCGCACTCGATGCGGGCGTGGCAGACCAGCTGGTAATCCAGTATGGGGGTAGCGTAAAAGCCGCGAATGCGGCAGAATTGATGGCTCAGCCGGATATCGACGGTGGTCTGATTGGCGGCGCTTCTCTGGTCGCTGACGAGTTCATCGCGATTTGCCAGGCGGCAGCCAAGTAAGAGTCGAATATGGAAACTTTGTTCTGGGTCGTTCATGTAATCGTCGCCATCACGGTCATCGCACTGGTGCTGTTGCAGCATGGGAAAGGGGCGGACATGGGCGCGGCATTTGGCAGCGGATCGTCTGGCAGCCTGTTCGGCGCGACGGGTTCGGCCAATTTTCTGAGCCGCAGCACCGCCATCGTGGCAACCCTGTTTTTTATGACCAGCCTCGGCTTGGCCTATTTCGGGCTTCAGCAACATAAGCCGACCAGTGTGATGGATCGCACAACGGTGCCGTCGACCACGACGCAGCCTGCTGCGCCGGCGCAGGTCCCGGGCCAGAACGGCGGCTCGAAAGCGGGCGATATTCCGCAGTAAGATTAACCTCGGTTGAACATTCCCGTTCAACCAAATTGAAGGGCGTATGTCCTTTGGCCCATGTGGTGGAATTGGTAGACACGCTATCTTGAGGGGGTAGTGACTTAGGTCGTGGGAGTTCGAGTCTCCCCGTGGGCACCATCAGTTTTCCTGATTCATTCATTAGCGTTCGCTATCGAATAAGCTTTTGATTATTAAGACTAAAGTGCCAGTTTTTCGGCTTGACAGTCGACGCCTTGCGCTAATACACTCGGTTCATAATTAATTAGCCTGACATGGGCATAGACGGAGGAACCGGTGCTGGATAACTACCTCCCCATTCTGTTGTTCATTCTGGTAGGGCTGGCCTTCGGCATTGTTCCCATCATTGCAGGCGGCCTGCTGGCGCCGAACCGCCCTGATAGCGAAAAACTCTCTCCCTACGAATGCGGCTTCGAGGCGTTCGAGGATGCGCGCATGAAGTTCGACGTGCGCTATTACCTGGTTGCCATTCTCTTCATCCTGTTCGACCTGGAAATCGCCTTTCTTTTCCCTTGGGCCATTGTGCTGGAGGAAATCGGTCTGGCCGGTTTTGTCGCCATGATGGTGTTCCTCGGCATCCTGGTGGTCGGCTTCGTCTACGAATGGATGAAGGGAGCGCTGGAATGGGAGTAAGGGTTTTGAACAGGGCCAAGCCATGAGCATCGAAGGCATTCTCGAACAGGGCTTTGTCACCACCAAGGCCGACCAACTGATCAACTACATGCGCACCGGCTCGATGTGGCCGATGACTTTTGGCCTGGCATGCTGCGCGGTGGAGATGATGCACGCCGGCGCCGCGCGCTACGACCTCGACCGCTTCGGCATTGTGTTCCGCGGCAGCCCCAGGCAGTCCGACGTGATGATCGTGGCAGGCACGCTATGCAACAAGATGGCGCCCGCCCTGCGCAAGGTATACGACCAGATGGCCGAACCGCGCTGGGTGATTTCCATGGGCTCGTGCGCCAACGGTGGCGGTTATTACCATTATTCGTATTCGGTGGTGCGGGGTTGCGACCGCATCGTGCCGGTCGACATCTATGTTCCTGGTTGCCCGCCCACGGCTGAGGCGCTGTTGTTCGGCATCATCCAGCTGCAGAACAAGATCCGCCGCACCAATACCATCGCCCGCTGATTGCCCATGCCCCAGACTGTGGAAGCTCTTTCTTTGTCTCTTGAAACTGCGCTCGGCGACGCGCTGGAGCAGTCGTTTGTCCGACTCGACGAACTGACGCTGATCGTCAAGGTGCAGCATTACCTGTCGGCGATGCGCACCTTGCGCGACCACCCCGATTGCCGCTTCGAGCAGCTGATCGACCTGTGCGGCATGGATTATTCCGGCTATGGTGATGACGGCACCGGCAACGGCACGTGGGGCGGCCCCCGCTTCGCCGTGGTGGCCCATCTGCTGTCGGTGTCAAACAACCAGCGCGTGCGCGTGCGCGTGTTTTGCCCCGACGACGACTTACCGCTGGTGGCGTCAGTGGTCGACATCTGGCCGGCCGCCAACTGGTATGAGCGCGAAGCCTTCGACTTGTATGGCATCGTGTTCGAGGGACACCCCGACTTGCGCCGCATCCTCACCGACTACGGCTTTATCGGCCATCCGTTCCGCAAGGATTTCCCCCTGTCGGGCAACGTTGAAATGCGTTACGACCCGACCCAGCGGCGGGTGATCTATCAGCCGGTGTCGATCGAGCCGCGTGAAATTGTGCCGCGCGTCGTGCGCGACGAGAGCTACGGGGGAGGGCGCTAATGGCCCCTGTTCATATCAAAATGGCCCGTCACTACGCAAGATTGTTGGGAGTTGTACCGGAGCGTTCAAATGGCTGAAATCCGGAACTACACGATGAACTTCGGTCCGCAGCACCCGGCGGCGCACGGTGTGCTGCGCCTGGTGCTGGAACTCGACGGCGAAGTGATCCAGCGCGCCGACCCGCACATCGGCCTGCTCCACCGCGCCACCGAGAAGCTGGCCGAGCACAAGACCTTCATCCAGTCGGTGCCTTACATGGACCGCCTCGACTACGTGTCGATGATGGTCAACGAACACGCCTACGTGATGGCGATCGAAAAACTGCTCGGCATCGACGTGCCGGAGCGCGCGCAATATATCCGCGTGATGTTCGACGAGATCACGCGTCTGCTCAACCACCTGTTGTGGCTGGGCGCGCACGCGCTCGACGTCGGTGCGATGACGGTGTTCCTCTACGCCTTTCGCGAGCGCGAGGACCTGATGGACACCTACGAGGCGGTGTCGGGCGCGCGCCTGCACGCGGCCTATTACCGACCCGGCGGCGTCTACCGGGACCTGCCAGACACGATGCCGCAGTATCACGCGCAGCACACCCGCAGCGAGCGGACGATGAAGTCGATGAACGCCAACCGTCAAGGTTCGCTGCTCGACTTCATCGAGGATTTCACCAAACGCTTCCCGACCTATGTCGACGAATACGAAACCCTGCTGACCGACAACCGCATCTGGAAGCAGCGCACCGTGGGCATCGGCGTGGTGTCACCGGAGCGTGCGCTGGCGCTGGGCTTCACCGGGCCCATGCTGCGCGGCTCCGGCGTCGAATGGGATGTGCGCAAGAAGCAGCCCTACGAAGTCTACGACCGCATGGAT
Organism: Thiobacillus sp.; assembly: GCA_035710075.1. GTDB lineage: Bacteria > Pseudomonadota > Gammaproteobacteria > Burkholderiales > Thiobacillaceae > Thiobacillus. The sequence continues at coordinate 7,456 of DASTEA010000142.1, read as the reverse complement.
TTCGACATTCCGGTCGGCACCAATGGTGACTGCTATGACCGCTACCTGGTGCGCATCGAGGAAATGCGCCAGTCCAATCGCATCATCAAGCAGTGCATCGACTGGCTGCGCAAGAACCCCGGTCCGGTCATCGTCGAGAACCACAAGGTCGCGCCGCCGTCGCGGATCGACATGAAGCAGAACATGGAAGAGTTGATCCACCACTTCAAGCTCTTCACCGAAGGGATGCACGTGCCGGCGGGCGAAGCCTATGTTGGGGTGGAGCATCCCAAGGGCGAGTTCGGCATCTATCTGGTGTCGGACGGCGCCAACAAGCCCTATCGTCTGAAAATCCGCGGGGCGGGCTACGCGCATCTGGCAGCGCTCGATGAAATGAGCCGCGGCCACATGATCGCCGACGTCGTTGCCATCATCGGCACACAGGATATTGTTTTCGGGGATATCGACCGATGATGTTGTCTTCTGAATCGCTCGCGTTGATCGACGCCGAAGTGGCCAAATACCCCGCTGACCAGAAGCAGTCGGCGGTGATGGCCGCGCTGCGCATCGCGCAGACTGAAAAGGGCTGGCTCAAGCCCGAACTGATCGAATACGTCGCGCATTATCTGGAGATGCCGGCCATCGCTGCGTATGAAGTGGCGACCTTCTACAACATGTACGACACCCAGCCGGTGGGCCGCCACAAGATCACCCTGTGCACCAATCTGCCGTGCGCACTGATGGGGGCGACTGAGGTCGCCGAGCATCTGAAGCAGAAACTCGGCATCGGTTTCGGTGAAACCACCGCGGACGGGCGCTACACCCTGAAGGAAGGCGAATGCATGGGCGCCTGCGGCGATGCGCCGATGTGCCTGCACAACAACCATGTCATGCACACGCATCTCACGCCCGAAAAGGTGGACGAATTGCTGGATGAACTGAAATGACGGCCACGCTGAAATGAGTCTGCTGAAGCCCACCCCCAAGGTCTGCAGCTGGACGGAGGCACTCGACGATCCGGCGTCGCTCGCGACCTACGTCGCCCATGGCGGCTATCAGGCATTGCGCCGGGTGGTCACGGAAAATGTTACCGGCGACGCCATCATTGCCGAACTCAAGACCAGCGCGCTGCGCGGTCGTGGCGGCGCGGGCTTTCCCACAGGCCTCAAGTGGAGCTTCATGCCGCGCGCGTTTTCCGGCGACAAGTACGTCATCTGCAACAGCGACGAGGGTGAACCGGGTACTTTCAAGGACCGTGACATCCTGCGCTACAACCCGCACCAGCTGATCGAGGGCATGGCGATTGCCGGCTACGTGCTGGGCGCGCGCGTCGGCTACAACTACATTCACGGCGAGATTTTTGATTGCTATCAGACTTTCGAGGCCGCGCTGAAAGAAGCGCGTGAAGCCGGCTATCTGGGCGACAAGCTGTTCGGCACCGACTTCTGCTTCCAGTTGCATGCCCACCTCGGCTACGGCGCCTACATCTGCGGCGAGGAAACCGCGCTGCTCGAATCGATCGAGGGCAAGAAGGGCCAGCCGCGCTTCAAGCCTCCGTTTCCGGCGAGTTTCGGCCTCTACGGCAAGCCCACCACCATCAACAATACCGAGACGTTGGCCTCGGTGCCGTGGATCGTGCAGCATGGCGGCCAGGCCTTCCTCGAGCTCGGTAAGCCCAACAACGGCGGCTCCAAGCTGTTCTCGGTCTCCGGGCACGTCAACAAGCCGGGCAACTTCGAAGTGCCGCTCGGTACGCCTTTTTCCGAACTGCTGGAGATGGCCGGCGGGGTGCGCAGCGGTCACAAGCTGAAAGCGGTGATTCCCGGCGGTTCGTCGGCGCCGGTGTTGCCGGCCGACATCATGATGGACTGCAGCATGGACTTTGATTCCATCGCCAAGGCGGGCTCCATGCTGGGCTCCGGCGCGGTCATCGTGATGGACGAAACCGTCTGCATGGTGCGTGCGCTGGAGCGGCTGTCCTATTTCTATTTCGAGGAATCATGCGGCCAGTGCACGCCGTGCCGCGAAGGCACCGGCTGGATGTACCGCGTGGTTCACCGCATCGAACATGGGCAGGGTCGGCCAGATGACCTGGAACTGCTCAACAGCGTGGCGGGGCGCATCGGCGGTCATACCATCTGCGCACTGGGCGATGCAGCGGCAATGCCGGTGCAAAGCTTTCTCAAACATTTTGGCCGCGAGTTCGAGCACCACATCGAACACAAGCGCTGCATGGCCGGAACGGAGCAGTAAGAAATGGCTACGCTCAATATCGAAATTGACGGCAAGACGCTGCAGGTCGAAAGCGGCGACACCATCATGGATGCAGCGAACCAGGCCGGCATCACGATCCCGCATTTCTGTTATCACAAGAAACTCTCCATCGCCGCCAACTGCCGCATGTGTCTGGTGCAGGTGGAAAAGGCGCCGAAGCCGCTGCCCGCCTGCGCCACGCCGGTAACCGACGGCATGAAGGTGTTCACACGTTCCGAATACGCCGTCAACGCGCAAAAAAGCGTGATGGAGTTCCTGCTCATCAATCATCCGCTCGACTGCCCGATCTGTGACCAGGGCGGTGAATGCACGCTGCAGGATCTGGCGGTGGGCTACGGCGGCTCGTCATCGCGCTACCAAGAAGTCAAGCGCGTGGTGCGCGATAAAAATCTCGGCGCGCTGATCGCCACCGACATGACGCGTTGCATCCATTGCAGCCGCTGCGTTCGCTTCGGACAGGAAATTGCCGGCGTGATGGAACTCGGCATGACCGGGCGCGGCGAGCATACCGAAGTGATGTCGTTCCTGGAGACGCAGGTGGCGTCCGAACTGTCGGGCAATGTCATCGACCTGTGTCCGGTCGGCGCATTGACCAGCAAGCCTTTCCGCTACACCGCCCGCACCTGGGAATTGTCGCGCCGCCCCTCGATCAGTCCGCACGACAGCCTGGGTTCCAACCTCGAAGTTCACGTCAAGGACAACAAGGTGATGCGTGTGCTGCCGCTCGAGAACGAGGACGTCAACGAATGCTGGCTGGCCGACCGCGACCGTTTTTCCTACGAAGGCCTCAACACGGCCGAGCGTCTGACCCTGCCGATGATCAAACGGGACGGGCAGTGGGCCGAGGCCACCTGGCAGGCGGCACTCGAACTTGTCGCGGACAAACTGAAATCGGTCCCGGTCGAACAGATTGGTGCGTTGTCGACGCCTTATCGCCCGGCGGAAGAGCTCTTCCTGCTGCAAAAGCTGATGCGCGGCCTCGGCGGCGGCAACGTCGACCATCGCCTGCGGCAGTCGGACTTCTCGCTCGACGACAAGGCGCACGGCGGTTTCTGGCTGGGCATGCCGGTGACCTACATGTCGCGCCTCAAGCACATGCTGGTGGTGGGCTCGAACCTTCGCAAGGACCACCCGTTGATGGCGCACCGCATCCGTGAGTCGGTGCGCTGGCATGGCCAGCTCAATCTGATCAACGCGGCGGATGATGAATTCCTCGGCAAGGTGCACGCCAAGCGCATCGTCGCGCCATCGCAGCTCGCCAGCGCACTGGCGGGCGTGTGCCGCGCGCTGGCCGAACTGAAAAACCAGCCGGTGCCCGACATCGCCATTCATGGCGTCGCCGACGACACCGCACGCAAGATGGCCGAGAGCATTTCGGGCGGCGGCCAGGGTGCTTCAGATGCAGAAGCGCGCGCGGTTTTCCTCGGCAACATGGCGCAGCACCATCCCGCCTATTCGCAGATTCATGCGCTGGCGCAGGAAGTGGCGAAGCTCGCGGGCGCCAGTTTTGGGGTGCTGGGCGAAGCGGCCAACAGCGTCGGTGCGGTGGCAGTCGGGGCGATTCCGGGGCGGGGGCCCCTGGGCCAGCCTGCGGTCAGAGGACTGAATGCGCAACAGATGCTGGCCCAGCCTTTGCGCGCCTACCTGCTGCTGGGGGTTGAAGCCGAACTCGACATCCACGACCCGGTAACTGCGATGGCCAGCATCAATGCGGCCGAGTTTGTTGTGGTGATGTCGCCCTACAAGGGCAAGTCGCTCGACTATGCCGACGTGCTGCTGCCGATTGGGCCGTGGACCGAAACCTCGGGCACCTTCATCAACACCGAAGGCCGCGTGCAGAGTTTCAGCGCTGTGGTGAAGCCGCTTGGCGAAACCCGCCCGGCGTGGAAGGTGCTGCGCGTTCTGGGCAATCTGCTGGGACTGGCCGGGTTCGAGCACAACGATACGCAGGACGTATTGCGCGACGCACTGGGCGGCACACCCACCGGTTCGGTGCAGGCGTTTCTCGACAATGAAGTCAGCGGCGTGACGCTGGCGCAGCAATTGGCTCCCGAAGGGCTGGAGCGCGTCGGCGAAGTACCGATTTATCAAACCGATGCCGTGGTGCGCCGTTCACCCTCGCTGCAGATGACGCTCGACGCGGCGCTCCCGGTGGCGCGCATGCACAGTCGCCTGATTGCGAAGCTGGGGCTGGAGGAAGACGGCCGCGTCTCGGTACGCCAGAATGCCAGTGCGCTGACGCTGAAAGTGCAGCGCGATGACCTGTTGCCCGACACCTGCGTGCGCATTCCCAGTGGCCATCCGCTGACGGCGGGACTCGGGCCGATGTTCGGCGCAATCACGGCGGAGCCGGTCTGATGGGTAACCTGTACGTGGACTGGGCTGCCGTACAAACCGTCATCTGGACGCTGCTCAAAATCATGGCGGTGGTGGCGCCGCTGATGCTGGGCGTGGCGTATCTCACGTATGCGGAAAGAAAGATCATCGGCTGGATGCAGGTGCGTATCGGCCCCAACCGCGTGGGCTTCCTGGGCCTGCTGCAGCCGATTGCCGACGGTCTGAAACTGTTGATGAAGGAAATCATTATTCCTTCCGGCGCCAACAAGGGGCTGTTCATCCTCGGCCCCATTCTCGCCATCGCGCCGGCGCTGGCGGCGTGGGCGGTGATTCCGTTCACCGACACCCTGGTGCTGGCCAATATCAACGCCGGCCTGCTGTACGTGATGGCGATCACCTCGATGGGGGTGTATGGCGTCATCATCGCGGGCTGGGCCTCCAATTCCAAATACGCCTTCCTCGGCGCGATGCGCTCGGCGGCGCAGATTGTGTCGTATGAAATCGCCATGGGCTTCGCGCTGGTCGGCGTGCTGATGGCGGCGCAGAGTCTCAACCTCATCGCTATCGTGCAGGGCCAGGCAGGCGGCCTGCAACAGTGGTACATCTGGCCGCTGTTCCCCTTGTTCATCGTCTACCTGGTTTCCGGCGTGGCCGAGATCAACCGCGCGCCGTTCGACGTCGCCGAGGGCGAATCCGAGATCGTCGCCGGCTTCCATGTGGATTATTCAGGCATGGCGTTTGCCGTGTTTTTCCTCGCCGAATACGCCAACATGATTCTGGTGGCGACGTTGACAAGCCTGATGTTCCTCGGCGGCTGGCTGTCTCCGGTGAGTTTCCTGCCCGACGGCATCGTCTGGTTGTTCATGAAGATGGGCTTCGTGCTGTTCCTGTTCCTCTGGTTCCGCGCCACCTTCCCGCGCTACCGCTACGACCAGATCATGCGTCTGGGCTGGAAAGTGTTCATCCCCATCACCATCGTCTGGATCGTCGTCGTCGGCGGCATGATGCAGACGCCGTATGGTTATCTCTTCCATTGAGCGCGCCATGAGACGGATCACCCATTTTTTCGGCAGCTTGTTCCTGATCGAGCTCCTGCGCGGCATGATGCTCACCGGCCGCAACCTGTTTGCGCGCAAGATCACGGTGCAGTACCCCGAAGAAAAAACCCCGCAAAGCCCGCGCTTCCGCGGGCTTCACGCGCTGCGCCGCTACCCCAACGGTGAGGAGCGCTGCATCGCCTGCAAGCTGTGCGAAGCCGTCTGTCCGGCGCTGGCCATCACCATCGAATCGGAACAACGCAATGACGGCACCCGCCGCACCACGCGCTACGACATCGACCTCACCAAGTGCATCTTCTGCGGCTTCTGCGAGGAATCCTGCCCGGTCGATTCCATCGTCGAAACCCGCATTCTCGAATACCACGGCGAAAAACGCGGCGACCTCATCTACACCAAGCCCATGCTGCTCGCCATCGGCGACCGGTACGAGGAGCAGATCGCGAAAGACCGCACGGCCGACGCGAAGTACCGCTGACGCCGGGCACTGATCACACCGAACATGACCTATACGACCTCGATTTTCTATTTCTTTGCCGCCATCCTGGTATTCGCCGGGTTGCGCGTGATCACCGCGCGCAACCCGGTGCATGCCGCCCTGTTCCTGGTGCTGGCCTTTTTTACCGCAGCGGGCCTGTGGATGCTGCTGGAAGCCGAATTTCTCGCCATCACCCTGGTGCTGGTCTACGTCGGTGCGGTGATGGTGCTGTTCCTGTTCGTGGTGATGATGCTCGACATCAACCTGGATAAATTGCGCGAGGGCTTCTGGGATTACCTGCCGCTGGCCGGCTTCGTCTCCGTGCTGCTGGTGATCGAAATGGCGCTGATCCTCGGCAGCCGCCATTTCGGCCTCGAGGTGATGGCCACGCCCGAGCCGCATCCAGCCGACTACAGCAACACCAAGGAACTCGGGCGGCTGCTGTATACCGACTACGTCTATGCGTTCGAACTGGCCGCGGTGATCCTGCTGGTGGCGATCGTCGCCGCGATTGCCCTGACGCTGCGCCGCCGCAAGGACAGCAAGTACATCGACCCTGCCGAGCAGGTGAAGGTGAGACGCAATGACCGTCTGCGCATCGTGAAGATGCAGGCCGTGCAGAAACCGCGGTCGGGGGAGGAGGGCGCATGATTTCCTTATCGCATTACCTGGTGCTGGGCGGCATCCTGTTCGCCATCAGCGTGCTGGGCATCTTCCTCAACCGCAAGAACGTGATCATCCTGCTGATGGCGATTGAGTTGATGCTGCTGGCTGTGAACATGAATTTCATTGCGTTTTCTCATTACCTGGGCGACATCCACGGGCAGATCTTCGTCTTCTTCATCCTCACTGTCGCTGCGGCTGAAGCAGCCATCGGCCTGGCGATCCTGGTGGTGCTGTTCCGCAATCTGAACACGATCAACGTCGATGACCTCGACCATCTGAAAGGCTGATGACGATGGACATGCAGACGCTCTATCTGATCGTGCCGCTGGCGCCACTTCTCGGCGCGATCGTCGCGGGTCTGTTCGGCAAACTGATCGGACGCACCGGCGCCCATGTCGTCGCCATTGCCGGGGTGGCAATTTCGTTCATCGCATCGTGGGTGGTTTTCCAAGACGTGCTCATCGGCAATACGTTTAATGGAACGGTCTATACGTGGATGACGCTGGGCGACCTGCGCTTCGAGGTCGGCTTCCTGATCGATTCGCTGTCGGCGCTGATGATGCTGGTCGTCACCTTTGTCTCGCTGATGGTGCATATCTACACCATCGGCTACATGCACGACGATCCCGGTTACCAGCGCTTCTTCAGTTACATCTCGCTGTTCACC
>DASTEA010000141.1:0-8781 GCA_035710075.1 Thiobacillus sp. | reverse complement strand
TTGCTTATTTTCGAATCGGGGGAATAGCGATCTTTGTGAAAGCAAGTCGGCGAATGAATCTTGTAGTCCGTCCAATTGTCGCACTCCGGTTAGTCGTTGAAGAAGAATCTCTTCCCCGTTTAAGTAACACGGGGGGTAGATACATGAAATTTGAAAGCAGGCTACGCGAGTAGCCTTGTCACGGCAAGGTGAAGTTGCGGCCTAGTCTGGTCCACATGCGCGTAGGCGCAGGCGGACCAGGCTCGGCCGTAATGCATTGGGCCGTCGGGAAACATCCAGCGTATGTTTTTAGCTATCGGGGAAATCCGAACCCCGCTCCATGTCTTGCAGGAGTTGGGCGGCTGGGAATCGGGGGGAATGGTGAGGCGTTACGCTTACCTCTCCAGTGAACACCTGGCTGACTATGTGGACAGGCTGTCAGGCCTTCGGACGCTTGATGGGGCAGGGGGCTACGATTTGGCTACGGTGGCCTGAAATGAAAAGGGGCTAGCCTAAGCTAACCCCTTGTCTTGTTTGGTGCGCCGGAAGAGATTCGAACTCCTGACCCCTTGGTTCGTAGCCAAGTACTCTATCCAGCTGAGCTACCGGCGCTTTGAAGCCTGCGAATTATACGCAGTTTTAACATCTTTTTGCATCGATGGTCGATGCAATGACTCAATAACTTGTTTGGCGGAGACGGAGGGATTCGAACCCTCGATGCAGGTTTAAGCCCGCATGCTCCCTTAGCAGGGGAGTACCTTCAACCTCTCGGCCACGTCTCCGAACCGCCGCGCATTGTAGCGGAATGCGCGGCGGAAAGCCACCTTAGGCGGTGGCCTTGTCGAGTTCGAAGGCCTGATGCAGGGCGCGCACTGCAAGTTCCATGTATTTGTCTTCGACCACCACCGAGATCTTGATTTCCGAAGTGGAGATCATCTGCAGGTTGATGTTTTCCTTCCACAGGGTTTCGAACATCTTGCGGGCGATGCCGACGTGCGAGCGCATGCCGACGCCGACGATGGAGACCTTGGCGATCTTGTCGTCGCCGGTGACTTCGCGCGCACCAATGCCGGACGCCGTCGCCTTGACGATGTCCATCGCCTTGGCGAAGTCGTTGCGGTGCACGGTGAAGGTGAAGTCGGTGGTTTTTTCGTGGCCGACGTTCTGCACGATCATGTCGACGTCGATGTTGGCGTCGGCGACCGGGCCGAGAATCTGGAAGGCGATGCCGGGGTGATCGGGCACACCGACCACGGTGATTTTGGCCTCGTCGCGGTTGAAGGCGATGCCGGAGATGATGGCCTGTTCCATGGAGTCGTTTTCCTCGAAGGTGATGAGCGTGCCGTCGCCTTCGTCCTGAAAGCTGGACAGCACGCGGAGTTTGACTTTGTATTTTCCGGCGAATTCGACCGAGCGGATTTGCAGCACCTTGGAGCCCAGGCTCGACATTTCGAGCATTTCCTCGAAGGTGATGGTCTTCAGGCGTCTAGCCTCGGGCACGATGCGCGGGTCGGTGGTGTAGACGCCGTCGACGTCGGTGTAGATCTGGCACTCGTCCGCTTTCAATGCGGCCGCCAGCGCCACGCCGGTGGTGTCGGAACCGCCGCGCCCCAGGGTGGTGATGTTGCCCTGTTCGTCGACGCCCTGGAAGCCCGCGACCACCAGCACGTGGCCGGAATCCAGGTCGGCGCGCATCCTGGCTTCGTCGATGCTGAGGATGCGTGCCTTGGTGTGGGCGTTGTCGGTGAGGATGCGCACCTGCGCCCCGGTGTAGCTCTTCGCCTTCAGCCCCAGGTCTTTCAGCGCCATCGCCAGGAGCGCAATGGTGACCTGCTCGCCGGTCGAGACCATCATGTCCAGCTCGCGCGGGTCGGGGCTGGCCTGGATCTGCCGGGCCAGCGCGATCAGGCGGTTGGTCTCGCCCGACATGGCCGAGAGCACCACCACCACCTGATGGCCGAGCATTTTGAATTTGGCGACGCGTTCCGCAACCGCGCGGATGCGTTCGATGTTGGCGACCGAGGTGCCGCCGTATTTTTGTACGATGAGTGCCATGATGGTTGGACGTGGGTTAAGCGCGGGATTTTAATGGATTAGCGCGTAAACAGGGCGATCGACTCCACATGTGCCGTATGCGGGAACATGTTGGCGACCCCGGCCGCTTCGAGCCGGTAGCCCTTGCTGTGTACCAGTATCTCGGCGTCGCGTGCCAGCGTGGCGGGGTCGCACGAAACATAGACGATGCGCCGCGGTGATTTGGACTCTGGCAGGGACTTGATCACATCGATGGCGCCGCTGCGCGGCGGGTCGATCAGCAGTTTGTCGAAGCGGCCGAGGGCAGCGAATTTTTCCGGCGTCATCTTGAACAGGTTGTCGACCGCGAAGCGGGCGTTGGCCAGACCGTTGTGCAGCGCGTTGTCGCGTGCGCGGGCGACCAGTTCTGCGCTGCCCTCGATGCCGACCACCTCGGCGCCGCTTCGGGCGATGGGCAGGGTGAAGTTGCCGAGGCCGCAGAACAGATCGGCGATGCGTTCGCCCGCCTGCGGCTGCAACAGACGCAGCGCGCGGCTGACCAGCGCGCGGTTCATGGCGACATTGACCTGGGTGAAGTCGGTCGGCTTGAACGGCATCACCAGGCCGAATTCGGGCAGGCTGTAGCTGAGTTCGGGGGCGATCTCGGGCCAGAAGGGGCGGACGGTGTCGGGGCCTTTGGCCTGTTCCCATATCTGGACGTGATGACGATCGGCAAACGCCCTCACCTTGGCGGCGTCGTCCTTGGTCCAGGGCTCGAGCAGGCGGAACACCAGCACGGTGACATGCTCGCCGACGGCAACCTCGATCTGCGGAATGCGTTCGGCGTTCGACAGTTCGTTGATCAGTTCGCGTAGCGGCTGGATCAGCGCCGAAACGTCGGCCGTCAGCACTTCGCAGCTCGTCATGTCGGCGATGAAGCTTGAACGTTTTTCGCGGAAGCCAACCAGCCCGCCGCCTGGTTTGTCGAGCCACCGCGCTGACAGCCGCGCGCGTGTGCGATAGCGCCAGGCAGGGCCGTGCAGGGCAGACAGCATCACATCGGGCTTGACCTTGCCGATGCGGGCAAGATTGTCTTCCAGCACGCGCTGTTTGACGGCAACCTGGGCACTGACTTCCAGATGCTGCATCGAGCAACCGCCGCAGCGTCCGAAGTAGGGGCAGCGCGGCTCGGCGCGCTGCGAGCTGGCTTTGAGTATGGCGACGGCGTTGGCCGAGTTGTATTTGGCGTGTTCGCGGTACACGGCGATTTCTGCACGCTCGCCCGCCAGCGCGCCGTCGACGAAGGTGACTTTGCCGTCGAGACGTGCCACGCCGTGGCCCTCGTGGTCGAGGGAAAGAATGTCGACGATGGGATTCATGGTTTTAGTGCGTTGGCCGAGGCTCAGTGTAAACACAGGTGCTTGGGCACTTCACTTGCACAATCGCCTCTCTATAAGGCCATTATTCTGTGCGACGCGGTGCCTCTGTGGTGAAAAATGTTTATCCCCAGGCCGCCAGGAATTCTTGCCAATGCGGGGCGGCGTGGGCGTGCACGGTGTTACGCGCAAGTTCGATTTCGGCGGCGTAAGCCGATTCTGAGAGCGTGCCGCGCATTTTCTGGAAGCGCAGGTACACCAGCCAGGTGTTCATCACGTCGGTTTCGCAGTAGTTGCGGATGGCGTCGATCTCCCCCTGCTGAAAAGCGTCCAGCACTTTCGAACCGTCCATTCCCAGCTTGCCGGGAAAGCCGCACAGCTTGGCCATCTGGTCGAGCGGGGCGTTGGCGCGCGGCTGGAACATCGCCAGCACGTCCATCAGATCGATATGGCGGGTGTGGTAGCGGGACAGGTAGTTGTTCCACTTGAAGTCCTTGTCGTCGTCGCCCCAATCCCAGTAGCGCGTTGCCGCCACGCCGTGAATCAGGCTGCGGTAATGCAGCACCGGGAGGTCGAAGCCGCCGCCGTTCCACGAGACGAGTTGCGGGGTATAGCGCTCGATGCCGTCGTAGAAGCGCTGGATCAGTTCGGCCTCGCTGCTGTCGGGCTCGCCCAGCGACCACACTTTCAACTGGTCACCGCTGCGCAGCACGCAGGAAATGGCGACGATGCGGTGCAGGTGATGCGGCATGAAGTCGCTACCGGTTTTTTGGCGCCGGGCCAGCAGAACCATTTCGGCGAGCTCGGCCTGCGGCAGCGCCGCCTCGTCTATACCGTTGACTGCGGCGAACCCGGCGAGGTCGGGAACCGTTTCAATGTCGAAAACCAGGGTGGGATGCATGGTGGGGGTGCGCGAGCAAAGCCGCCATTTTACGCTGTCAGTGCAGTGCTGCGTCGAGCGCCGAGGCTGCAATCAGGGCATCCAGATAGGCCACGGAAATCTGGTGCAGCGGAATTTCCAGTTGTTGCGCATGCGCGGCCAGGGCTTCGGCGTCGTCGTTCTCACAGGCATACGCCAGGTGCAGCATGGCGCCTTCGGCTGAGGGATGCGCGCTCAATGCGCGTGCGCTCGCAGCCGGCAGCCCCAGCTTGCGAATGAGCGCTTTCATCGGCAGCGACAGTGCATGCGGGGCAGTCGATAACAAGCCGATTTCGAAGGCGTCGGCCGCGTTTTCGGCGGGGGCACTCAGACGGGTGATCTTGCCCATGAACAGCGCCCGCGTGAGGGCAGTCACGGCATAGTGGCGCGTCGACGCGGTCGGCTGCTTGCCGGCCAGAGCCAGCAGGGCCGCTACCCGACGGGCGCGCTGCGGCCCCAGCATGACGAGGGCATGGGCTGCCGACTCGGCGGGCCGGCTCAAGCCGCCGACCTGGGAATTGGCGATTGCAAGCATGCGCGGCGCCATGTCCGGATTCAGCCGAAAGAACTGCCCCAAGGTTTCGGCCGACTCGCGCAGGGCGATCGCCAGCAAGTCCAGCTGCATCGCCTGTTCGCGGGTAGTTTCCGCGGGCTGGGTGTCGCCGGACAGGAGGCTGCCCTTGAACCAGGCGTTGTCGGGCCAGCGGGCGCGGGCGTTGCGCACACCCTCTACAACCAGGCGCCCAGCAACCGCGGGGGGCGTGTCGTCAGCGCGACAGGCGAGGAAGCGCCAGGCGGAAGCGCTTTCCTGCACGATCGCGTTGTTGCGGTCGAGCGTGGGGCAGAGCGTCAGCCCGGCATCCTGCAGGGCAAAGGCGCGTGCCAGATGCTGTTCGTTGTCGATGCCCACGCACCAGATCAGCTGGGGATGATTGAGTTGCTGCGGGATGTCGCTGAACAGCACCCCCGCACTGATCCGCACCAGCAAGGGCAGTTCGCCGCTCAGGCTGCCCTGGGTCAATGAGTAGAGGCCGGTCAGCAACATGTCCTCTTCCATTTGCCGAAGTTCGGCCGGTGCATCGGCAGGTGCGGCGCGGCCGCGCAGGACCAGCTGGTGGGCAACCAGTTTGGAGGCAGCGTCGAACAGCGGATCAAGCGACAAAAAGCGCGCGCGCAGGGCTTCCTCGCGAACCGGCGCGCCGCTGGCGATGCCCAGCATTTGCGTCACCACTACGGGCGGTTCGGATTCGCGGGTGTTGATGCCGCCGCCGACGATGCGGGAGGGATGGGGGTCGTCTGAAGTCATGTCGACTGGCTGCCGGGGGTGTCCGCCATTCTAGCGCTGTGAACCCTTTTTCGTCCGGTTCGGTCATCATGCAGGTTTGCCGCAAGGCGCGCAGGAGACCCCGTATGACGAAGAGAAAATTGCTCAATACGATGATCGCCGGGCTGATGGCCGCATCCCACGCCGGCTGGGCCGCGCCGCGCGATGAAATCGTCAGCACCGCATCTGACCAGCACGCTGTGGCAGTCACGATTTATAACGACAACCTGGCTTTGGTGAAGGATGCGCGGCGGGTCAGGCTGGCGCGTGACTTCAACCAGCTGGCGTGGCGCGAGGTGTCGGCGCAGATGCGCCCGGAGACGGCGCAACTGCGTAATCTGTCGAACTCCGCCGGCTTTCGGCTGCAGGAACAGAACTTCGATTTCGACCTGCTGACCCCGGAAAAGCTGCTCGAGAAATACATTGGACGTGAAGTCGGCGTCATCCGCACCCATCCCACCACCGGCGCAGAAACCCGCGAGACGGCCACCGTGCTGGCGACCAACGGCGGCGTTGTGCTCAAGTTCGCTGATCGCATCGAGACCGGCGTGCCGGGGCGGCTGGCGTTTTCCGGTGTGCCCGACACCCTGCGCGACAAGCCCACCCTGGTGGTTGCGCTGGTCAATTCGACAGCAGGCACACAGAACCTGGAGTTGTCCTATCTGACCGGCGGGCTGTCGTGGCGCGCCGATTATGTGGCGGAGCTGAACGCCAATGACGACCGGCTCGACCTGAACGGCTGGGTGACCCTGACCAATCAGAGCGGCGCGGCCTATCCCAACGCCAGGCTGCAGTTGGTGGCGGGGGATCTCAACCTGGTGCGCGATGCGCAGCCGCTTCAGCGCGCGGCGATGGCGGCCAAGGCGGCCGATGCCGCTGAAATGCAGCAGGAGTCGCTATTCGAGTATCACCTCTACACTCTGCAGCGTCCCACCACGCTGGCGGAAAACCAGACCAAGCAGGTGGCGTTGATGTCGGCAACGCAGGTGCCGGTGAAGAAGGAATTCGTGCTCGAGGGTGCGAATTACTACTATTCGGGGCAGCACGGCGAGTTGGGCCAGAAAATGAAAGTCGGCGTGTTCGTCGAGTTCGACAACAAGGGCGAGGGGCTTGGCGTTCCGCTGCCCCGTGGCGTGGTCCGGCTGTACAAGAAGGACAGCCAGGGCAATGCGCAGTTTGTCGGCGAGGATCGCATCGATCACACGCCGAAGAACGAAACCGTGCGTCTGAAGCTCGGCGACGCCTTCGACGTGACCGCCGACAAGAAGCAGACCGCCTTCCAGAAACTGGCCGGCACCAGCCGCTACAACTACGTGTTCGAGTCGGCGTATGAAATCGTGCTGAAAAACGCCAAGTCCGAGGCGGTGACGGTCATCGTGCGCGAGCCGATGCCGGGCGACTGGACGATGGTGAGCGAATCGCAGCCTCATGCCAAGGCGGCGTCGGGGACTGCCGAATGGCAGGTGAGGGTGCCCGCCGAGGGCAAGACAACGCTGACCTATCGCGTGCGCGTCAGGTACTGAGGCCGCGGCCGCCGACGGATGCCGGATTTGCGGGGGCAAGCTTCATCGGTATGATTAGCATGCAGTGCAGGTGCCAATCAGGGCGCAGCGTTTTCTTCGACGGTTCAGGATGAGACAGCATGATTACCGTGACACAGAACAAGCTCGTATACATTACCTATTCCATCCTTGACGCGCGCGGCATGGTCGTCGAGCAGTACGATATTCCGGTGGGTTACGTGCAGGGCGCCAACAGCGGCATCTTGCCGGCGATCGAGGCGGCTGTTGCGGGCCGCAAGGTGGGTGACCGGGTTGAAATCACGCTGACGCCGGAAGAAGGGTACGGGGTGCGCGACGAGAGCCTGGTGTTCGTGGACGACATTGAAAATGTGCCGCCGCAATTCCGTCGCGTTGGGGCTGAAGTCATGTTCGAGAACGAGGCGGGAGAAACCAATGTTTTTTACGTCACCTCGATCGATGACGGCAAGCTCACGCTGGACGGCAACCCCTCGCTGGCGGGGCAGAGCGTGACCTGCCTGGTGAACGTGATGGACATTCGCGAGGCCACTCCGGAAGAAATCCGCAACGGCCGGCCCCTCGACGTGCAAACCGGAACGGTTCATTAAACCAGGCAGCGGTTCGCTGACGTAAAAAGGCCGGGAGCAATCCCGGCCTTTTTCTTGTGTGACGGACTGCTTACTTGGCAGGGCAGGCCTTGTCGCCGGGAATTTTACCCGGCAAACGCAGGAAGGCTTCAAACGGCCCCATCACGCTCATGGCTTCCATTTTCGGGCCGGTGAACTTGAGGCGGCCGAACATCATGGCCTTCATCGGGCCATATTCGCCCGCGCCCATTTCGTTCCAGCGCTCGGTGGTGGCGTGCATGGTGTAGTCGACCGCGTGATCCATCTTGACGTTCTGCACGGCGCCGCCATAAACGCACATCGCCTTGCCATCCTTGTCCTGGATTTTCAGTTCCGTCATGGTGGCTTCGCCACAATCGGTACGGTACAGATGAATAATCTTGTGGCCGCGGCCCTTGTTGTTCTCGATCCATTTCCCGGCCAGGCCGTCGGTCAGGGCGGCGTCCTTGTTCCAGGCGTCGCAAGCCTGCGCAGCCCACTCGGTGGACATCATGGCGGGTGCCGCGTGAGCGGTGGTTGCGACTACTGCCAGGGCAGCCAGCGCGATTGACGTGTATTTCATGGGGACCTCCTCCTTATTAAATTTTAAGTAATTCACTTGAATTGCCGTATTGCAGTATTTGTCACGCGGCCCTGGCTTGTCAATCAGCCCGTTTTATTATTTGTTGAGCACCAGCGATGCGCCCTCCGGGGCGCCTATGGGTACAACTGGCCTATCCAGCGGATCGGAACCGGAAGAAATGCAACCTCAGGGTCGCCTGCTGGTGTCGCCGGCGGGTGAAGCTGTAAGCGGCGGCGGGGTGAAGCTTTGTTCAATCAGTTGAATGCGTGGGGTGAGCCGAGCCAGTTCAGCGGTATTGCCCTGGGCGGCCGCCTGTTGCTGCTGCAATTTCAGATAGGTCAGCAGGGGCTGCCGCCAGCCTCGCTCCGAGGCGGTTTCCGCGGCCAGCGCCAGCGTGGCGGCATCGGCTTCCTGGCGCATCACCAGCAGGCTGGCGTCAAGCACGCGCGCCAGCGGGTCGGC